>JAFQGF010000019.1 GCA_017415555.1 Akkermansia sp. | reverse complement strand
TGGTGACTGAGTACCTTATCTGGATTCTGTTTGTTGCGTTCCGTCTGTGTTAAGAGTCCGCGCCCCTCTCCGGGCAACCGGGGCGGGGCAAATCTTTTTTTCGATAAATGCTTGACTTAACCGCTGCATTCTGTTTTAATGACGCTTGACGGGAAACCGTCCTTCCATCAGTGGAAGTGTTTATCATTTATTTACAAAAAGCCCGCCGGTGTTGCCGCACTTATGGCGGGCTTCTCTTTTGCCCTGATTCCACCTGCATTCCACGACTATGTGAGAAAGATTTCCAAATGTTGTCAATGTGTGTGGAGGGGGCGGAAATGGCTCCCATCTGCCACAAGGGGGAGCCCGGAATCGCTTGTCGGCATCGGAATAACAGAGCTGTGCGCCCGTAAAGCATGAATTCTGCTATGTGCGTAGGCTCATGATTGCCGTAAACCGCCATTATCTCCCGGAAGTAAAGCCTTAATGCTATCACCCTTTCAGGCAAACAGCCTGCCGCCTCCCAACGCTTCCAACATCAAACTCCCAATATCCCTGCAAACTCCCCATTCTCTTTTCCTGCTTTTTTCAAAAAAATCGCCTTTTTTCATCCAAAAATCTCCTTTTTGCTTGCACATAGCGTGACATTATGCTATGAATAGTGACGTTATGAAGCGCTTACTCCTTTCAACACTTCTTCTCGCCATGGTCGGCACGACGTATGCCGACATTCAGGCGCCCCCCGCGTCTGAGTACACGGCCACACGCAAGCTTGGCCGCGCCATCGGCAACATCATCTACGGCATCGAAGAACTCCCCGTCACCATGATTCGCTGGAACAGCGAGGAGGGTAACTACGCCGGCTTTTCCGTGGGTCTTGTCGAGGGTTTCACCCGCACCTTCACCCGCATGGGCTATGGCCTCTACGAACTCGTTACCTTCTGGGCTCCCACCTACAAGTGCACCTATCGCCCCCCCTATCAGGGCAGCTGCGGTCGTAGCGGTCTTAAGGAGTACAATACCTGGTCCGGCTTCTCCGAATTCCCCGAGGAACTTGGCTTCCAGTCCAAGTACCCCTACAGCCGTATCTCCGGTAACTGATGTCTGCCCGCGGGGCTGAGTGTCGCGAACTCTCCCCGCCCCTCGCAGATGCCGGTTCCTCATCTCGTTCTCTCCCATCCCGTGGTGCGCACCACGGGATGGAATCTTTCAAGTACTCCCCGAATTGACTTCTCAGAGTCATTATGGTATAGCTCCGGCTATCAGCTCATAGCTCAGCAGCTGTTCTGAAGTTGACTCCACCGAGTCATTATGGTATACAGATGCTTTTGAGGTGCTGCCGCAGTTAGAGTTCTGAAGTTGACTCCACCGAGTCATTATGGTATAGCTACGACCCCACAAGCCAGTGCTACTTTGTGGTTCTGAAGTTGACTCCACCGAGTCATTATGGTATAGCAGAGGTGAAGCATATCAAGGCGCTGTACGGTTCTGAAGTTGACTCCACCGAGTCATTATGGTATAACAAGGTACTTCGCGTCTCCCGCATCGAAACCGTTCTGAAGTTGACTCCACCGAGTCATTATGGTATATTGAAGCACGCAAGGCTGCCGTTGAAACCATCGTTCTGAAGTTGACTCCACCGAGTCATTATGGTATACCTGGCAGAGCTCTGCGCGACGTTGAACAGTTGTTCTGAAGTTGACTCCACCGAGTCATTATGGTATATTTGTACCCGCATGCCCGCAAGCCTTCTTTGGTTCTGAAGTTGACTCCACCGAGTCATTATGGTATACGAAATAGAGCGAGAAGAGGAGCCTAGGCCTTGTTCTGAAGTTGACTCCACCGAGTCATTATGGTATAAGACAAGAGAGAACTACTGTAAGTTGGCGGACGTTCTGAAGTTGACTCCACCGAGTCATTATGGTATAATTCTCCCGCCGTGTACAGTTTCCCGCCTTCCGTTCTGAAGTTGACTCCACCGAGTCATTATGGTATATTAACAACAAGAACAAGAAAAATGAACACAATGTTCTGAAGTTGACTCCACCGAGTCATTATGGTATACTTATGCAGTCATAAGCGTACAAGACTTTGATGTTCTGAAGTTGACTCCACCGAGTCATTATGGTATAAATAACATATCGCACGGGCTTGGAGGAAAGCCGTTCTGAAGTTGACTCCACCGAGTCATTATGGTATATTATTCCGCTTGGCTTGCCGTGTGTCGTTGCTGTTCTGAAGTTGACTCCACCGAGTCATTATGGTATAATGCTTACGGCGGCGAGAACGAATCAGGAGCTGTTCTGAAGTTGACTCCACCGAGTCATTATGGTATAAGGTAGCATCCAAGTCCATTACAAACAAAGGCTTGGATGCTACACCATTTTCACGAATTGCTATTACGGAGTGAATTCCGACTACCAGAAAAGCACAAATTCCGGGAATGGGCGCGGCGGAGGGGGCTCTTTATCCCCCAGTAAAACGACCTGCTGTTCCCAGACGGAGCGTTCCATGGGGATAAGGCGTATATCCCCCTGTGGCACCTGCAACGCCACACGCCGCATAAAGCGGATGACTCGGTCTATCTCGTGGTCTTCCCCCTCGAAAAGATAGAGGCTATACTGCACCCGTTTACCGCCCAGAGCCTCGAACTCCTTGCGCAGGAGGGTCTGGTGCTTGGTTTCCGGCACATCATAAGCAAGCATCGCGAGCATGGAGAGCAAAAGGGCGAAAGGCTGCGGGATTTTGCGTAAGGATGGCACGGGCAAAGGATTCCACCACCAGGCGGATGATGGTACGGAGGCGGAAACGCTTACCGGCATAGCACCAGAAGGCCTCCATCATCTCCGCGAAACGCCCGGCCATGAACTTGATATCGTGCATTTCATCCAGATAGCGCATCACATACAGCTCCACACAGCAGCGAAAGGGCTCGATGAGGTCGCAGACCAGGCTGGGGCGGCTGCGGCGCAGCTTGTGGATGATACCGATACCCGGCTCGATACCGGAGGCCAGACACTGCCACTCGATGGCGTGGTACAGGAAGCCATAGCCATAATTGAGCGCCACATTCAGCGGAGCCTGAGCCCTACGACGCTCGCGGGCAAAGAGGTCCTGCGAAGCGGCGTTGAAATACGTTGCCCAGAAAAAGCGCGCCCACTTGGCCTCCAGGCGCAGAATGCGGTTAAAGGAATTCGCCGCTAGGCGCGGCAGCGGCGAGAGCGCCGGATTGAGCGAACGTATCAGCGTGTGCTGATTCTGCACCTTGGTAAAGAGCAAATCCGAAGCCAGTTGTGTACTCTGCCGGGGTTTCAGCGTACAGATGCGGAAGGAGACCTCCGGGTTCACATAACGGCAACGGGGCAGCACGGAGGCCGTGAGCCATTTTTCCGACCGCTTATCCCAGCGAGCCATAATGACCGGGCACTGCTGTGCAACGGCGCACAAGGCGGCCTGGCTCCACCTCGCATGTGAAGCCAGGCATTGCAGGGACCCTAATACCTGAAGAGCGATTTTCCGCTCGCCACAGAGCAGCAGCCCGTCCTTCATGTGCAGGTCCGCGCTCTCGTTCATCAGGATAAGGTGCTGAATCATACAAATGGACTCAAACCTTTAATCGCGGCAAGGCGTTCAGGTTCAGTTGGCAAACCGACATATTTCGTAAGTTCCGACGCAGCTGCCAATACCTTAGCTTTTCGTCCCTTTAAAATGAATGTTTTAGTTTCCAATTGTTTCTTTCCACTCAACGCTGTAATCGCCCCCCAGGTTTCCACGGGATAGCGCAAGTCCTCCACATTCTTTCCCTCTTTCTGAAGTTTTTCCAGATATTTGGGATCCGCCTCATAGACGAGTTTGAAGACATCCCCCTTACGGAAAGAGGCAACCTTTACCGCCCCGGGCGGAAGGGCTCCACACACAAGGGTGTGCAAATCCTTAGCCTTCTTTCTTGCCAGCAGGTCGAGCAGATACTGCGGGGCGCCCCTTGTACCACGCCAAGGCAAGCCCATGCGCTTAATACCCGCAAGAGCAGCAGCAGTGGGAATGAGTTTCTTATAATACTCCCAGCGCTTCTTTTTCGCGTTCCAGCCCAGCCAGAGTTCCAGTCTGTCATTCGAAGCTGAAAGACTGCGCAGCTGGTCGAATACCCCATTCGGCGCAAGAATACCATTCCAGCCGAGGGGCGAATTATCCAGATTCCCCTTACTGCCAAACTTCCAGATATTGCGGATGGGAGTACCATTATTCAGCCGGAGCGGCCTGGGCTCTACCACATCATCCTTTGTGGCAGGCTGAGCAGCAGCCAACCACTTTTCTATGGCTTTTTCGGAGGGAATATCCTTTGCCGGAATCCCCATTCCGGAGAGAGTATCTACGAGTTCTTTGGGGTTCTTAATGTTAGCCGGATTAAGCGGAGTGCGCTGGTGAGTAAGCCACGTTTCCTTATCCACGCCCCAGAAAGTACTATCGCCCAGAGATTTACACTTACTGCGGCTGTTAATTTTCACTACCGGGCATTCCGTACCATCCCGGAGGAGGGGCTGCATATCCGGCACATTGAGACCCTGCAGGCACATTAGCTCGCGGTTTCCCTTTTCATTAACAACCGTATGGAAAATGCCATGGCAGAGCACATCATTCATACCGGTGGGCGGCAGGCAGGTCATCAGCGCGGCATCCACCCTGTGGTGCGTGTTGTCGGCGCGGTCTTTCCGGTATCCCTGCGGTGCAAAACACCGGCGGGCCGCTGCCGTATAAACACCGCTGGGGTTGCCGATACGAACACGCAGCGCCTCGGGGTCCCCGGCAATCCCCATCCAGACAGCCACAAGACGGCGCAGCTCACGTGCGAGCTGCGCCGTGCGGGTCATGTTGTTAAACTCCGGGAATTTCTCGGCAACAAAAATTTCGCGCTTGGCCTTTCCCCAGGCAAAGCTCTGCGCCTGCTTCTTCATTTCTGCCCAGCTGAGCCAACCGGGCAATGAGGCAGCGGCGGCCTCCTGCGGTGTCATATTCTGCATGGCGACATTCACCTCGCGCGTTGTGAGCACCAGATTGTCCGCCATATAAAGGCCGCCGCGGGAATCCGGCCAGAGGTGAGCAAGCTGGAATTTAGCAGTAAACAAATCTTCCGGAGCCAACTCCTGGCCGGTGAAGGGACACTTGGCCGGGGTGGTAGGTGTACCGCCCTGCTCCGAGAAGAGACGCATGCGCAGGAAATCGGCATGGCTGGCATTTTCGCTCTTGTTGAAGGAGGCCGCCAACTTCTCGCGCCGGACTCGATTTTCCTTTTGTTTTTTTTCGATTTCCTTGGCCTTATCACTGTTGATGGCCGGGTCTTTAATGCATTCCACCACGCAGTAGTCTGGTATAGACTTGCCTTTCAACTTATCTTTGAGGTGGTTCTTAAACAAACGTTGCAGGAAGCCCTCGCAGGCAAATGTGAGAGGCTCACCTTTTTTCTGCTTCCGGAGCGTTCCCATCAGCGTCTGCACCTGCGGGTAAATACCGCCGCAGGCATCAATCTCCGCCCTGCGGGTATACAGACCGCTTTCCTTCTTCCATTGTTCCATGAAAGTCGGTTCATAATTAGTACCATCGGCAGTGGCTGCAGAAACCATGGCACGAGCCGCCGATACAGCCATAGCTGCACGACCGCGGCGGAGATGAGTCTTGGGAGCAACGATGTCCTCCAACTGAGCCAACTGCTGCTTATTCCAATCCCTCTTGGAAAGAACCATTTGCAGCCCCTTCAACTCCGACTCAAGAAGCTTCTTGGCTTCACCCCATTTTCTATCAGATTCAATGGCCTGCATCAGCACCTTCACAGCCGCCCCCGGAAGAGTATGGCGCCCGAGAGGCAATTTATTCTTGCTTTCCAGCTCGAAAGTACGCACAGAGGCAAAATCCACAAGTTTCCACTTGCGAATGTCTTTATCGCCTGTCAGGCCACATTTTTCGGAAGGAAGCTCCAGCCAACTGCAATAGGGACACTGCTTCACCTTACCGGCAAAATGACGTGCGGCCTCACCCGGAGTCTTGCGATTGTAATGGAAAATGGCTTTCTGCTTGTTAGTCCTGGTATCGCAGGGGCAGAACAAAGAAGCCGCAAACTCCTCTGGGCGGTCAATAAGGTGCGTATGGCGTTGCAGAATCGTGCGAAGATGAGCCTCGACATGTGCACGCGGATAGTTTCGGCCACGCGCTTTGCGCTCATTGAGCTTTTTGTGGACATAATCGTGCAGCGTGGCATCGATACCCAGCTTATCGGCCAACTCTCGACGAGCATTGACCAGTTGCACCCATTCTTCTGTTCGCTTTGCATCCAACTCCTTATTACTATGTGTAAGAAGGGGCGTAAGCTTCAGCAAATCATCCTTTAGCGCTTCATCAACGTAGGCGGAAGCAAGCCACTGTCTGGCATCAGCAAGGGACGAGCTGGCACCCCAGGGCATTTCACCACCGGTATCTTCACCACTCATGGCAAAGTAATCGTACCCACGCCTCAGCACGCAGGAGCGGATGCAGATGGAGAGAGCCTCGCGCGAGGCCAGCGTGCCGGTAATGGCGCGGTAACGGAGTTTGAAGGGGTCGGTGCGTGACATCACATCATCATCTACCCACGGAAGGCCGTGTGCTTCGAAGAGTACCTTCAGGCGGTTCATTCGTATACGGCGATTTTTGCGGGCATGGCGCGAGGCTCGGAAGGCTCGCCGTTCAGCCAGAGCCTGAGCCTCCGGCAAATCAACCAAGAGCGTTTTGGCATACAGCCACTCAGCACCACGGCGCACGGCAATGCCTATGCCTTCTATGCCGATATCCAACCCGAGCACCACGGTATCCGGGGCATAAAACGGGTCATTATTCCATTTATCGCGAACAGCCCCGCAGTCCACCTGCGAGGAATATGTAAGAGAGTTATGATGTGTTGTCATTTGTGTGATGATGTTGCTCCGGTGGGAGCGTTCAGATATGGGCGGGCACCAGAAATCCCGAGCCATCTGCAATTCTATCCCCTTTCCATAACAAGTCAATAAAAAACGACTTTTTTCGCTTGCATTTCCTCAGCAAATCTGATAGATTGAAAGCACTTCAGAACCAGCACTCGTGGTGTTCAATACGAACATGTGTAGGAGAGCGCTCATACCACGGCTAAAAGTGTGACTCCAGACATACCCCTGCTTCGGCAGGGGTTAATTTTTTAGCTTGCTGACTGTAAAAAGGCTGCCAGGGCAAACAAAATGGCTTGACGCGGGACGAGAAAGAGGGTAGGATGATGGGGCAATGTCAGACAACATCATACCGACCGATAATCATTCTCACACGATAGCAGTGCTTGTGGAAAACAAGTTCGGCGTGCTGTCGCGCGTGGCCGGTCTGTTCTCCGGGCGTGGATACAACATCCACTCGCTGAACGTGGCACCGTGCGAGGACCCGAAGTTCTCCCGCATGACGATTGATGTGAACGAGGGGAGCGAGAAGCTCGACCAGGTGATCAAGCAGCTGAGCAAGTTGGTGAATGTGGTGGAGGTCATCGACTTCCGCTCGGAGCCGACGGTGACGCGCGAGGTGGTGCTGATGCGAGTGCGATTCGGCGAGAAGAAGCAGGAGATACTGGAGCTGTGCAACATCTTCGGAGCGAAGATTCTGGACGCCACGCGCGAGCTGCTGACGATTGAGATATATGGTGGACCGTTCCGCCTGAACCGCTTCCTGAATCTGATGCAGGATTACGACGTGACGATGCTTACGCGCTCCGGCAAGATTGCCGTTGTCAAACCCAAGTAAAAGAGAGCGTAGCGAAGGCGAATTTCCGGCAGAAGCCGCAGCTTGTTACAGGCTGCGGCTTCTGCTGTTTCCGCCGCAGCGGTGCCGGGGGCTGCCACTTAATGAGGCGGGACGAATCAGGAATGAATTTCCTCAAAAAAACCACCACCCAGGAGGCGCTCGCCCCTATCGGCATCGGGGGCATAGATGGCACACACTTGGCCGAGGGCCAATGCACGCACAGGTGAATCAAAATCCAGCTTGTAGCGCCCATCTTCCAGGGGGTGGCAAATGGCCGGCACCGCAGCCGCACGGTACCTGGGCTGGGCCATCACACGTTCCGGTAGCGGGCGCAACAGGTTCGCCACACCGCCTACCACAGCACTGCGAGAATAGAGTCCGGGGGTTTCTTCTCCCTCATAGCCCAGAATCAGGCGATTGCGCTTCAGGTCCTTACCCACTACCACATAAGCCACCCCTTCGCGTGGGGAGGCGATGTGGTGACCTTTGCGCTGCCCCATGGTGAAGAGGTGCAGGCCATCGTGGCGCCCGAGTTTTCTGCCCTGCAAGTCCACGATGTCGCCGGGATTATCCGGCAGGTAGTGGCGCAGAAAGTCGCTCATTTTTACCTGGCCGATAAAGCAGATACCCTGCGAGTCCTTTTTCTCCGCATTAGGCAGACCGAACTGTCGGGCGAGTTCCCGCACCCGGGGCTTGGTAATCTGCCCCACCGGAAAAATGGCGTGGGCAATCTGTTCCGGTCGCATCAGTGCCAGGAAATAGGACTGGTCTTTGTTGCGGTCTGCTCCGCGCAGAATATAGCTTCCCTCTCCGGGTACATCAAGCCTGTTGGCGTAATGGCCGGTTGCTACGGAAGAAAATCCCTGCTCCAGTGCATAATCCAGCAGCACCCCGAACTTCATTTCGCGGTTGCAAAGTACATCCGGATTTGGGGTGGCGCCGACCCGGTAGCCTTCTATCAGGTAATTCACCACGCGGGAGCGGTACTGCTCAATCAGGTCGATGACGCGTAGCTCTATCCCCAGCTTACGGCAAACTCCCAGCGCATCTTCGATATCCCGCTCCCAAGGGCATTCGCCGGGAATATTTTCCTCGTTGACCCAGTTTTTCATATAAGCGGCCACGACTTCATGCCCCTGCTGCACCAGCAGGGCCGCAGCTGCGGCACTATCCACACCGCCACTCAGGGCAACTAGTATCTTAGCCATCTCTGCCAGAATGCTAGCAGATAACGCGATATTTGGCAAGCATTCTTACGCGCGAACTAAGGCAAAGGCATTTGAATTATGACATACCATGCAGCCTCATGAGAAGCTGGAAGGGGAAGTCCGAGGGAGATTGCAGGCTCCTGTTAAAGGCCGCTTGGCAATTCGCTCTGCCTTTCTTCCTCGGTGAGGTAGCAGCCGGGGTCGCTGCCGAACCAGTGGCCATTGGCAAAAGCAGCACGGGTGCGGAAGCCTCCGCCGCAGAGGGAGAAGTGCTTGCAGGTGGCGCAGGGGCCGGTGAGGAGTTTCTGGCGCTCCTGCGGGTCATCGGAGCCTCGGAGTTTCTGCAGCTCGGCTGCGGACGGCTCTGAGGTGGCTTCCCAGACGTCGGAGAACTTCTGGGTTTTGACGTTGCCGAGGGTGACGGATTGCCAGAACTGGTCCGGGTGGATGTTGCCCTGGGTGTCGATGTTGGCGATACCTCGGCCGGAGGAGTTGGCGCCGCCGCCGTTCCAGCCGAGGAGGCGGAGGGTCTGCGCGGCGAGGGGGGAGCCTTCTCGCAGCTGGCGCAGGAGGATGTAGATGCCGTCTGCTGGCTGCGTGACGGTGAGTAGTTCGCGGGTTTGTCCGCTCTTGTGCCAGGCCTCGGCGCGGGCAATGAGCATATCCAGCGCAGCGCGTGCTTCCTCGGGGTGCAGGCTTGCTACATCCACACCGCGGCCGGTGGGCACGAGGTGGTAGAAGCAAACGCGCCGGATGTCCTCGCGCTCGATGAAGTCGAGAATCTCCTCCATGCTCTGCACATTGTTGCGGGTGAGGGTGAGGCGCAGGCCGGTCTTCTGGCCTACCTCTTCGCAGCGTTTGAAGCCGCGGATAGCGCCTTCGAAGGCACCGGGAACACCACGGAAGGAGTCGTGCACAGGGCCGATACCATCCAGCGAGATGCCGACGTAGGCCACGCCGAGGCGTTTGAAGAGTGCGGCGTACTCCGGGGTGATGCGTGTGCCGTTGGTGGAGATGGTGACTTTGAGACCGCGGGCGGTGGCGTGCTCCAGCAACTCGGGCAGGTGGGGGTGCAGCAGAGGCTCTCCGCCGGAGAGCAGCAGGGCATTCACCTTGTAGTCTGCCAAATCATCGATAACGCCCATGCACTGCTCCAGCGAGAGCTCGCCGGGGTATTTCTGTGCGTGTGAGTCTGCGTAGCAATGCACGCAGCGCAGGTTGCAGGTGCGGGTGATGTTCCATACCACGATGGGCTTGCGCGTGCGGGAGGAGGTGGGGGAGCAGGCGGCAGTGCTGGCGTGGGGGCCAGTGGAGCCGTGCCCCAGGCCGTAGCGGATGTGGTCTGCTGGCTGCTCGGCGCCGCACCAGAGGCGTGTGATGTTAATCATTGGCGGTAAAAGGTGAGAAGATGTGAAAACTGGAAATTTTACTTGTTGCGCAGGCAGGCGGGGATGTAGCTGCAGAGGGGCTCGGCTGCCATCATGTCGCCACAGCTGCCGTAGGCGCGGGCGCGGGAGCCGCCACACACACGGCGGTATTCACAGACACCGCATTTACCTCCCAGGGCATCGTCATTGCGCAGCTGCACAAAGATGGGGTGCGTGCGGTAAAGGGTGGCTAGGTCGTCGGTACGTACGTTGCCGGCGGTGAGGGGCAGGAAGCCGCTGGGTTGCACCTCCCCAGTGTGGGAGATAAAGAGCACCCCTTTGCCGTCGCGTGTGGGTATCATGTGGCGTGGGGGGATGCCGCCACTGCGGGCTGCTTGCATGAGCACGCGGCGGTAGTGGTGCCCCTCGGTGGTTTTTATGGCGAAGGGGAGCTCGCTGCGCAGGGCCTCCAGGCGCTGCCACACGGCCTCCAGTTCCTCGGCCGAGGGTAGATCTGCTGTGCTGGCGCGACCGGTGGGAACCAGCACAAAGACGCTCCACACGTCCGGCTTGAGCTCGCGCATGAGCTCGATGAAGGCATCCATCTCGCCCAAGGTGCTTTTTGCCAGGGTGGTGTTGATTTGCAGCTGAATGCCGGCGGCCATGGCGGCGCGGGCGGCTTGGAGGGTGCGCTCGAAGGTGTGCGGTACGCCGCGGAAGCGGTCGTGCGTTTCCTGCGTGGCGCCATCCAGGCTCAGACTCAGGCTCACTACGCCGGCTGCACGCAGAGCTGCGAAGTCTGCATTTACCAGGCGGTTGGTGGCGGCTGGGCTGAGGGCTACGCGCAGGCCGCGCTCTGTAGCGCGCTCAATGAGCCGGAATATGTCGCGCCGCATCATGGGGTCCCCACCCGTGAGCACGAGCATGGGCGGCGCGAGGTCGGCTATCTGGTCCACAAGAGCCATGGCTTCCTCGTGGGTAAGCTCGTCCGGGTGCGCCTGGGGCTGGGCAATGGCGCGGCAGTGCCGGCAGGCCAGGGCGCAGGCGCGTGTGACCTCCCAGAAGAGAATGAAGGGGCGCTCGGCAAAGTCTACCGTGGGGAAGTGCGGGTGGGCTGCCATGGCTCGGAGGGGGGAGGAGATTAAATTATTGCTTGGAGAAGCTCTGCAGGAGGTTTTGCAGGGCCTGCATCTGCTGCTGGTTCCGGGTAGTAGTGTCCGTGGTGGTGGGTACCTCTGTAGCAGTGTAGGTGGAGTTGCCGGAGAGGAGGCTCTGCAGCTTGCTCACAGTGCTCTGCTGGAGGCATTCTGTGTACTTCTTGCCGCCCTGCCAGTTGTTGAAGGTGGTGCGGGCGTAGTTGGGAATGGCATTTTCCGTGCGGGCAACGCGCAGGCGCTGGAAGCCGCGGGAGAAGTAGTCGTACTGCGTGTCGGACCCGTAGTACATCATGCCGGTAAGTTCTTCAGAATTAATGAGCGTAGCGGTCGAGGGAGTGAAGAGTTCGGTGCGTGTAACTGTCTTGACAGCACAAGCACTCAGTGCCAGTGCCAATACGAAAGCAGAGATGATTTTCTTCATAACGCGCGCCTATATACCACAGATACGGGCGAAAGGCAAGAACAATTCCAAGGTATGGGTGACATGGCAGGGTGGCGGAGGTTCGAAGCTGCTGCTTTGCGAACAGAGCGCGAGACAGGCTTGGTACTTTCAGCATCAGACATTAAACTTTCTGCTTCACAAGCGGTGCGGAATGTGATTTAATAGCGGTGGTATGAGTGTAGGTGATGGGCGAGAGGGTAAGGTGCGCGCTGCGCTGCATGGAAAAGGGCAGCTCGGCGGTAAGCTTGCCGGAAAGAGCCTTCCCCGGCAGATTGTGCATATTGCACTGTGGCCGCTGCTGGAGCAGGTGATGAGTTTCATCTGCTCCTCGACCTCGCTTTTCCTGGCCACTCACATGGGGACGGAGGGCGATGTAACAGAACAGATTGCCTCCGGTATTGGTGTGACGGGGTATGTGATGTGGCTGGGCTTCCTGATGCAGGGTGCGGTGGGCATGGGTGCTACGGCCATTGTGAGCCGTATGACGGGAGCCCGCAAGTTCGGGGAGGCAAACTACACGGCCAACCAGGCGGCCATGCTGGGGCTGCTGGCGGGCGTGCTTTCTGCTGTGCTGATGTAT
Source organism: Akkermansia sp. (assembly GCA_017415555.1). Classification (GTDB taxonomy): domain Bacteria; phylum Verrucomicrobiota; class Verrucomicrobiia; order Verrucomicrobiales; family Akkermansiaceae; genus Akkermansia. The sequence continues at coordinate 16,609 of JAFQGF010000019.1, read as the reverse complement.
CTGACGGCAGACTTCTTGGTGACAAAGGTGCTGACGCTGAGCGCATACGCGCAGGAGGTGGCGCTGACCTACATGCATGTGGGGTGCTGGGTGGCAATATTCTCCGGCATTGTGTTTGCGGTGAATGCGGCACTTCGTGGTGCCGGCGACACGCGCACACCCTTCTTCATCATGCTGGCGGTGGATGGGCTCAATATTGTGTTCAGTCTGTTGTTTGTGAAGGTGTTTGGCATGTTTATCGAGGGCCTGGCGCTGGGTATGATTGCCGGCATGGCTGTGGCCGCGGCTATTCTGGTGGGGATTCTGGTGTTCCGCTCGGTGCAGATGCGTCGTCGCCTGGCCGGGGAATCGCTGGATGCCTATACGGCCAGCCAGAGCGCGACTTACGTGCCGCCGCTCTACCTGAGCCCGGGTGACCTGCTGCCGAACCTGCGCAGCATGTACCGCATTCTTTCCATTGGGCTGCCGCAGGCGCTGGAGATTGGCGGTATATGGCTTATACAGATTTATGTGCTGCGTGTTATCTCCGGCCTGGGAGATGCATACGTGGGCGCTCACAACATTGCTATCCGTATTGAGAGTATGAGCTTCCTGCCCGGCTTCGCCATCGGCATGGCCGGTGCCACGCTGGTGGGGCAGTATCTCGGCACGGGGAGTGTACGCATGGCGCTGGAGACGATACGCAAGTGCGTGCTTTACAGTGTGATATTCATGGGGCTCATGGGGGTGGTGTTCTACGCCTTCCCGGAGGTGTTTGTGGTGATATTTGCCTCAAATTCCGAAGGTCTGATGCGCGCCTCGGTGCCGGTGGTGCAGGTATTCCTGCTGGTGGAGCCTTTCTATGCTGCCATGCTGATGATAAAGATGTGCCTGCGCGGTGCCGGAGATACGCGCAGGGTGATGTATGTTTCCTATGGCTGCATGGGATTCTTCCGCGTGGGCTGTCTCTTCCTCTGGAGTCTCTTCTGGCCGGAGACTCTTTCCCTGGTGGGTATCTGGCTGCTGTTTACGGTGGACCTCGCTGTGGAGTACTTCATCCTCAACCGCATGCTCAACGGTCTGAAGTGGGCCAGAAGAAAGGTATAGCCCTCTCAGAGCGACTTGCGATACAGCAGCCCGCGGTAGTCATGGCCGTCCCCGGCCCGGGGTGGGGCGAGTTGATTTCCGTGGTAGGTGAACCCACATTTTTGCAGCACGCGAATGCTGGCGATATTCGGCTCATACACACCGGCTGTTATCGTTTTCGTGCCCGGCACTAATTCCGGCAGAAGTTCCAGAAATTGCCGGACTGCCTGTGTGGCAATGCCGCGCCCGTGATAGGACACCCCCACCCAGTAGCCCAGCAGGCAATCATTCGTTTCGGGGCAGGGGCGCGCCCCCACGCAGCCGACAACTTGCCCATCGAGCAGAATCGCCATCTCCGGCTGCCTCTGTTCCGCTACGCGCGTCAGAAATGCCTCTGCATCCGCCAATCGATAGGGATTGGGCAGATTACAGGTGAGGTAGCGCAGCAGCAGCGGGGAGTTCATAAGCTCTGCGACCCGCGCGGCGTCTGTCAGGCGCCACGGGCGCAGGGTGATGGTGGCGTGCATAGCTATTTACACCCCGAGCTCGGCGCGGATGACTTCGCGTATGCGGGCTTGCGTTTCGCCAATTGCTCCATCGGCTTCGATGCGGAAGAACCAAGGCATCTCCATGGCGGAATAAATGGAGGCGCAGGCCTGCAGGAAGGGTTCGTTCTCGAAAGCATCCTTACCGTTGCCTCGAGCGTTCATGCGTTCCATGGCCATTTCTACGGGGATATCCAGCCAGAAAGCTACGTCCGGAATGGTGGCAAACTCCTCATTCATCTCGCGGATTTCCTCCACATTCACCCCGCTGGCTCCCTGGTAGGCCATCATGGAAAGGTAGTAACGATCCAGCAGAACCCAGGCTCCGCGCTGTAAGGCGGGTTCGATGAATTCGCGCACATGCTCTCGGCGATCCTGCAGCAGGCAATTAATTTCCTCTGCAATGCTCAGACGCTCGCCGCTCAGTGCGGCATTGCGCACCTTCATGCCCCATTCGCCACGGGTTGGCTCATAATCTGTTACAACTTCTTTTCCCTGTGCTCGCAGGTATTCGGCCAGCAATTTTATCTGGGTAGACTTGCCCGTGCCGTCTATGCCTTCAAAGACGACCAGGCAGCCCCTTAGGTGAGGTGAATCAGGTTCCATAACGAGGGAGAGACTAGCACAGAGGCGCATAGGTTGCAAGTATAAAAATGGAAAATGTGTTCCGCATAGGCTCCGGAGGAGTCTTCTTCATACTCGCGCAGCGAGTTTTTCATAATGCCGCTAGGCATTTCTTCATAGCCGCGCAGCGGCTTCTTCATTAGAGAGAACCGTGTTTGAGTTATGAAGAAGCTGTGCTGATGCCCAGCTATGAAGAACCGGCAAAGCCGGTATGAAGAACGCCCTTCGGGCGTATGAAGAAGCCCCCGCTGCGCAGGGGCTATGAGGAGTGGCTGGATATGCTCGTATAGGCTCCGAAGGAGCCTTCTTCATACTCGCGCAGCGGCTTCTTCATTAGAGAGACCGCCGTGTTTGAGTTATGAAGAAGCTGTGCTGATGCCCAGCTATGAAGAACCGGCGAAGCCGGTATGAAGAACACCCTTCGGGCGTATGAAGAAGCCCCCGCTTCGCAGGGGCTATGAGGAGTGGCTGGACAATGCTCGCATAGGCTCCGGAGGAGCCTTCTTCATGAGAAGTTTAAAGAAAGCTTAACACGGTTCACCATGAAGATGCTATGAGCCTTTGGCGGTTTTTAATGATTTGATAAGCATATACCTGATTCTCGTGCATGTTTGCATGATAGGCTTTGCTGTGTCTTCTGTAATGGTTTCTGATCGTATTAGCAGCAGAAGCCAGTAAATGGTTTCGTTGCATTCTTTTAACGCCAGCTGAAGTTTATAGATAAAGTCATCCTTGCTGTATCCGAACTGTGCTTCGTGGATATTGGCTCCTATACTTGTGGCGGCTTTGAGAAGCTGGTTTTTTATAACTCCTCTGTTGTGAATATTATCGCAGAGATGAATGACCGCGACCGCAAATTGAATGGATTCCTGAACGAGAAAGTTTTCCATATTTCCGTAGGTTATCATGTTATTTGAGTAATTCAAGAAAAATGAATGCTTCCTCGTAATTCCTTCACTCTTCATAGGCTCCGGAGGAGCCTTCTTCATACTCGCGCAGCGAGTTTTTCATAATGCCGTTAGGCATTTCTTCATAGCCGCGCAGCGGCTTCTTCATTTGAGAAACCGCCATGTTTGAGTTATGAAGAAGCAGTGCTGACGCCCAGCTATGAAGAACCGGCAAAGCCGGTATGAAGAACGCCCTGCGGGCGTATGAAGAAGCCCCTGCACAGCAGGGGCTATGAGGAGTGGCAGGACATACCCACATAGGCTCCGGAGGAGCCTTCTTCATACTCGCGCAGCGAGTTTTTCATAATGCCGCTAGGCATTTCTTCATAGCCGCGCAGCGGCTGCTTCATTTGAGAGAATGCTGTGTTTGGGGTATGAAGAAGCCCCTGCACGGCAGGGGCTATACAAAAAAGCGCAACTTGTGCAGTTGCGCTTTTTTTGAAAATCTTCCCGAACAGGGTGTATTTACGCCTCAACAGCGGGGGTTACGGCAGCGGCAGGAATCTCTTCCTTGTTGGTGAAGCGCCACTTAACCTTGTTGCGCTTGTTGGCGGAGCGAGCCTTGCGGCGCTTCTCGTCCATGGGGCTCTCGAAAGCGCGACGACGGCGCATTTCTTCGAGGATACCCTCGGTATCCAGCTTGGTCTTGAGGCGCTTAAGAGCGCGGTCGATCGGTTCTCCTTTACGTACGATAACGGAACGCATGATATCTGTTGTTGTTGTTGATAATTGTCCGGGAACGGGCAGGCAGGATACAGCATTCCGCCCGCAGTGTCAAGTTTTTTATCGTGCTTTTGTCATTTTTTTTGTGTGTGGTGAGCAATTTCGGATACAATGCCCGAAAAATACTGCACATAACTATTTCTGTGCGAGTACGGTATAGCCTTGGGCTGTGATGGTATCACAAAGGGTGGAGAGCGGTACTTCGTCTGCTGTGGTGATAGTGACGATTTTGGCTTTGTGGTCTGCCTTACAATCGGTTACGCCAGGGATAGCGAGCAGGGCTTTAGTGACGTGAGCCTCGCAGTGCGGGCACATCATACCGTCTACAGAGATGGTGATCGTATTCATTTGGAGTGGGGGGAAGGGGGTGAAGCGGCGCAGGCGCAGGGCGTTGGTGACAACACAGAGGCTGCTGAGCCCCATGGCCGCAGCTGCGATGCCGGGGTGGAGGAGCCATCCGGTGAGTGGGTAAAGTGCTCCGGCTGCCAGAGGAATGGCCAGGCAGTTGTAGAGCAGTGCCCAGAAAAGGTTACCGCGTATGTTGCGCAATACGGCGTGGCTGAGGCGCAGGGCTCCCACAGCATCGAGCAGGTTGCTGCGCACAAGAATGATGTCCGCACTCTCGATGGCAATGTCGGTGCCGGCACCGATGGCTATGCCCACATCGGCGCGGGTGAGGGCGGGGGCGTCGTTGATTCCGTCGCCAACCATGGCGACTCGGTGTCCTTCCGCTTGCAGACGTTGCACCAGGGCATCTTTGTGCTGTGGCAGGGCGTTGGCATGCAGCTCATCCACCCCGACTCTGCTGGCGATGACTGAGGCGGTGAGGGCATTATCGCCGGTGACCATGAGCACGCGCAACCCCGCCTGCCTGAAGGCGGCTATGGCGGCGGCGGATTCGGGCTTGACGGTGTCAGCCACGGCGATGGTGCCTATCCATTCGCAGCCCCGGGCAAAAAAGATGGGCGTTCTACCAGCGGTGGTGAGGGGTGTGACCGGGGGCGTACTGACGCCGAGCTGCTGCATGAGGTCGGCATTGCCTGCTGCACAGGGAATGCCTGCGATGGTGGCTGTGACGCCTTGCCCCGGGAGACAGGTGACGAGGCAGGCCGGGGTGGGAGTGAGGCCGACAGTGGCCTGCAGAATGGCTGTGGCCAGGGGGTGGGTGCTATTGGCTTCGAGTGAGGCTGCCAGTTGCAGTAGCTCTTGTTGTGTGTGCCCCGGGGCTGGCAATATGTCTGTCACGACCGGATGGCCGCGGGTGATGGTGCCGGTTTTGTCGAGCAGGATGGCTGTGGCGCGGTGGGCGTTTTCCAGAGCTGCACCGTTTCGGAAGAGAATGCCGCACTCGGCCCCGCGCCCGGCGCCGGCCATGATGGCTACGGGGGTGGCCAGTCCCAGGGCGCAGGGGCAGCTGATGACCAGTACCGCAATACCGCATGATACGGCGAATCCGGCTCCGGCACCCAGTAGCAGCCAGATGCATACGGTGGCCAGAGCTATGCCTACAACAATCGGCACAAACACGCCCGACAGGCGGTCTGCCAGCCGGGAGATGGGGGCTTTGGTGGCGGCAGCCTCTCCCACGAGGGCAATGACGTGGCTCAGGGTACTCTCCGCAGCGGTTTTCCCGGTGCGGATATGCAGCAGCCCGTTGTGATTGATGGTGCCGGCATAGACGGAGGAACCCGGGGATTTTTCCACGGGCAGGCTTTCGCCGGTGAGGGCCGCTTCGTCCGCAGATGAGTGCCCCAGCTCCACGATGCCGTCTATCGGTATGCGCTCGCCGGGGCGCACAAGGACAAGCTCGCCGGGGCTCACTGCATCGGCGGGCAGTGTCTCCTGTCGGTCTCCGCGTAAAACTGTGGCTGTGCGGGGCAGCAGGGAAAGCAGTTTTTCGAGCGCAGTGCCGGTGCGGCTCGAGGCACGGCTTTCGAGCCATTTGCCCAGAGTGATGAGCGTGAGAATCATGGCGGCACTTTCAAAATAATATGAGCCGCGGTGGTGGAAGCAGAAGTTTGCCAACCCGTCTGCCATGGCGGCTCCGGCTCCCAGCGCTACCAGGGTATCCATGTTGGCGGCTCCCTTCAGGGCACCGCGTATGCCTTTGGAGAAAAACAGGCGGTTGACCCACAGCACGGGCAGGGCGAGCAGTAGTTGCACCACGGCCGAGCCGGTGCCGAACCAGAGGTGGTGTATGGCCAGCAGGGGAAGGAGAAAGCAGAGCGACAGCACGAAACGCTGGCGCAAAGCCGTGTCCTCTGGGCGGGCAGAGGGGGCTGTCCCTGTTGTAACAGTTGCGCCGTAGCCGGATGCCTCCACTGCGGCGATGATGGTAGCGGCAGTGAGCTCTGCGCTGTGCTGTACGCGCATGCTGCCCGTGAGCAGGTTTACCTGTACGCTTTGCACGCCCGTCAGCCCGGCTACGGCTCTCTCTACCCGTGCCGAACAAGCAGAGCAGCTCATGCCTGTTACCGTGAATTGTTCCTCTCGCATCTCTGGCGTTAATTCGCGTTTATTTTATGAATTTTACATGAGTTAAAAAAGACTAATATTTGTCATGAGGGCAGAAACCAGTCGCAGCAAAGCGGCAGCCCTGACGCAGGGGTGCCGCTGCAAAAAAGTTGGTGTTTGAGGATGAAGTGAAAATTAGCGTTGTGCTTATTTTCACTTAAGGCTCGAAACGAATATAAGGGATTCTCTTATTTTCGTTTCGCTGCACCTGCATCAACCTTTTTAGTCCGACATTGCTGTTCAGAAATCTTGACTGTATTCGCCAATTTTTCTATAGGGGCTTCTAATTAGTGGTTAAAATTTCCTTGGGCTGGCTTTCGCCGGTGAAGGCTGCTTCGTCCGCAGATGAGAGCCCCTGCTGAACCGGTATGCGCTTTCCGGCTCACTTCAGCGGGGAAGGTTATTATTCAGCAGAGACCTCATGGTCTGCATTTTTGCTGCTGTTTCCTGCCACTCGCTCTCCTCGTCAGAGTCGGGCATGAGTCCACCACCGGCGTACAGGCGGCAGAAGCCGGGGAACATCTGCATGCAGCGCAGGGAAACATAGAGCTGTACCCCGCCCTTGCCCCAGGGACCCAGATAGCCGGCATAACAGGAACGGTCAATATCCGGATAGGTGAGTAGCAGTTGGCGAGCCTCGGCCACGGGGGAGCCGCACACGGCAGGAGTTGGGGGCAGCTTGTCCAGCAGGCGGAGAATGCGGCCGGGGGGCATCTGCAGGCGGAATCGGGTGCAGAGGTGTTCTATGTTGCCGGCTCGCAGGTTTTCCGGCTCACTGAGCTGCATGTCATCTGCAAGCGGGGCGAGCACTTCGCGCATAAACTCGGTGACGAGGGCTTGTTCCCGACGGTTTTTTGCATCCCAGGGCAGGGTGCAGGGCATGCGAGTGCCGGCCAGAGCCATGGTGTGCCAGGTGCTGTCAGTGCCGGTGCCGGTGATGAGCTGCTCGGGCGTACAGAAAAGCCAAGTGCCGTGCTGCGGAGTGTGCACCAGCGCTTTGAAGGCGTCGGGCTGGTTGGCGCAGGCTCTCAGAAAGGCTTGGGTGGGAGAAAAATCTTTTGCCACAGCGGCATCTTCGGTGCGCGCCAGAACGATTTTCCGCACCTGCCCACTGTGGATAAAGCCGGTGTAAAGTCGGAAGAGGGCGGTGTACTCCCCGCGTGTGGTGGCTGCACGTTGGGGCTGCTGCTGCATGAGCGGCCAGGCATCGGGGGGGGGAGGGGCTGCCAGTTCAGCGGGAATGAAGAGCTGTTTGCCGAGGAAAGTGGCCAGCAGGAATCCGTTTTGGAAGATGAAGTCCTCTTCCGTTCGCCCGTCCGTAGCCATGCAGAAGTGGGTCTCTTGTTCCCCCGGCAATGCATACAGCGCAAAGGCACACTGCCGCCCGCACAGGGCATCTGTTCTTTCTGCTTCCCATGTATGCATGCGCACAGTCTAGCATATTTTTCCGGCTTTGGAAAGCCGAATTTGATTTACAGCAGGGCAAGCGCATTTGTTGCCTATTTGGGTGATTCCCGTTTTACAAAGTTACAAGCACAAGAGAGCCCACCGCCCGTGCCGATTACAGACGCGGGCGGTGGGGTGGGATATCGATAAACGAGAGGATTTACTGCTCAATGTGCCGGAAGGCCTCGGCCGGGATGGGGACGCGCGGTGTCTGTTTGCCGTTGTGCGGGCCACGGTTCCACTCCATCTGCAAGGTACCGGGTGCGCTTTCTCCCTGCACCACTGTGATGGTGATGGGGTGTAGCCCGGCCTTGAGCGGGATGCCTTTCTTGCCGGTGCGGGCGGCATCCAGCTCTACGGTGTTGGCTGCGGAGGACTCCGTAGCGGTGGTGCCGGGCGTGTAGTTGAAGTCTGCGTCCACCAGGTTGAAGTTGTGAAGTTTTACGAATGCCTTGCTGCCGGGCACGTCGCTGAGCGTGAGGTAGAAGTGCCAGTGGTTGCCGTCATCCGGCACGTCTATGTAGCCTGTGTAGGTAGTGATGGTGCCGGCGGGCAGGGTGGCGTTATTGGGGGCGTCTACCTTCAGGTCGAGCGTGGCGGGGGCATCCACCCCGGCGGGTACCCAAGGGGCCGTGGCCTGCACCTGCTGCATGTGGAGGCCGGGCTGCGTGTTGGCCTGTGCGGGTGGATTGGCGGGCACGAGGTTCATGTCGTAGCTGCGGAAGCCACCGCAGCTGTTGTTGCGGCGCGGAGCCTGCGGGTCGCGGTAGTAGTCGTACGCGCGGCGGTTCCAGAGGGCGAGGTTATGCAGGAATTGCTGCATCTGTGGGCACTTTCCTTCGGGCAGGGGAGTGCTTTCGTGCGGGTCGGTCTCGGTGTCGTAGATTTCCCATGTCTCGGTGCCGCTCTTTACGCCCGTTCGTAAGGCCTTGAGCCATCGGTTGCTGCGGTTGTCGAAGAAGATGAGCACCTGCTGCTCACCGCGCACGCGGCCTTTCTTGTTGGCGGCGTAGTCGCGGTACTGAGCCATGCCGCCGCCGAAGGCGTACTCTGCGTACAGCACGCGGTTGGGTTGGCTGCTCAGCGTATCATGCCCTTGCAGCAGTGGCAGCAGGGAGGTTCCATCGCAGCGGGCGGGCGTGGGCATGCCTGCCAGGTCTGCCAGGGTGGCCATCCAGTCCTGGAACTGGGTGGGGGTGGTGCTCACCAGGCCGCTCTTGATGATACCGGGGGCATACACAACGCAGGGTACGCGCAGGCCTCCATCAAACACATCGCGTTTGATGCCGTCGTGGTTGCCATAGCTGCGGAAGAAGGAGGGATCCTGAGCCGGGGCGGGGTGTCCGGCAAAGCCATAGACTGCCCCGGGTTCATCGTGTGAGCCGTTGTCGCTGGTGAAGATGATAACGGTGTTGTCCGCAATGCCGAGATCCTCGCACAGCTTCACGATGTCGCCCAGTCCCTCATCCACGCGGGTAATCATAGAGGCATGGCGGCGAGCCGTCATGAGTTTGTGTGCGGCGTTGTTGCCGTAGCGGGCTGCTGCGTAGTCCTGCCAGGCCTCGCGGTACTGCGGGTGGATGTAGCTGTCCCAATCTGTCGGGCGGGCGGTGTTAATCATCTGCCCGGGAGTTCCCAGCCATTGCACGCCGCCATTAAGGCCGCCCCCTGCAGGGTAGGGGCCGGCGGGTATACCCAGGCGGGCATGAGGTGCCACATAGGTGAGTGCCAGGAAAAAGGGCTTGTCTGCATCCGCTGTCTTCTGCTCCACTATCCACTTTTTGGCGCGGGCTGTGAAGAGGTCTGTGCAGTAGCAGCCATCCAGCTTGTCGGTAATCATTTCGTCTCCGTCCCAGACGGCATTGCAGTGGGTCTCGGGGTCAGCGTTGCTTTCCTCTTTGGGGTAGTGGCGGTGGCCGGCCAGGTGGTTGTTGTAGCCGAAAAAGTAGTCGAACCCGCGCTTAGTTGGCCAGGCCGGGCAAGTGGTGGGAGTTCCGCCGCTCTCACGCCCGCCGCCGATGCCCCATTTGCCGATGAGGGCGGTGCTGTAGCCGGCAGCCTTCAGTACGGTTGCCAGAGTGTGGCCATTCTCCAGAGCAGCATCGAAGCTGTTGTTACGGATGACTTCCGCATGTCCCTGGTGCAGCCCTGTGAAGAGCGAGGCGCGAGCCGGGGCGCATACGGGGGCGCAGGTGTAGTGCCGCCGCAGCTGTGCGCCTTGCATGGCAAGTTTGTCCAGAGTCGGGGTGTCAATGCGCGGCGTGTCTGCATGCTCTGACGGCTGGTTGAGCCCTAAATCGCCCCATCCCATGTCGTCCACCAATACTAAAATGATGTTGGGCTTTTGCTCCGCTGCTGCTGTGCAGAAACATCCGCATGCCATAGCCAGGAGAATACCCGTAAAAAATGTTCGTTTCATCTTTTTTATTCTAGCAGCTTTTTTTCGTATTTCAAGCAAAAACCGGGGCATTCATGCGCCGATATTTTGTTACGTTCCACTTTTTTTGCTTGAGTAACACGGAGCATATGTTAAAATGGCAGGGACTTAACATTTTAACCATTTTCAAATGAAAAGCCCCATTTTTTACACAATCATAGCGGCTATGCTTTTGGGCGGCACGTTGCCGCCTGCTGCGTCGGCAAGCACTTCGCAGGCGGTGGCTATTCCGGCAGCCTCTGCGTGGCAAACCCCGGATAGCGTCCGGAAGGAGCTGGCGGCCAAGATAACGAAAGCGTTGCCCGGCCTTACCCCCAAGCAAGTGAATGCCTTTATTAAAAATCCGGAAAACCTGCGCATGCTGCTCATGTATCGCCTGGCCGATGCAGAGGTTGGTGCAAAAGACGGTTATGTCCGTTATAATGAAAATCTTACCAAAGCAGTTTCACAAAAACAGGAGCAAATCGCCCGTTTGGAAAAAGAGGTCAAATCAAAAAAAGGCTCGGAAAAAGACAATGCGGAATACCGCCTTTCCTGCGCTCGTAAAGATTTGAAAGTGCTGAAACAAGAGGCTCAATACCCGGCGGATTTATCGAAGTGCAGCAAGGTGCTGCAGTCCATCCTCGCGGATAACGCATGGATGGAGCAGATTGCTTATTCCGGCGAGTTGCACAACTTTACCCGCGTTGTGCAAATTATTGCCGCCGTTGCGGCTGAGGACGCTAAAGCCCTCCGCAAAGGAGTGGAGCGCGATACGGTAACAGCCATCGCGCTCGAATACGCTCGCTGCGGTGGCCGCCTGACCGCCGCTGTGGAGAGAGCCCAATACTTCCTCAAATACTGGCGTCAAGGTCGCTTGAACTCCTCGTTCGATTCCTTGCCCATGCACCAGCGCCGCGTTGTTTGTGGCTGGAAGCACGACCACCGCGCCGGAACCATAACCGCTTTTGAGTGGGCCTTGGACAACATGCACCTGCCGGATTGGCAATACCCGGCAAGTTGCTGGCGCTGCGGTTACATTCTGGACAATGTCTATGGCGACAGCATCCACGGGAATCATTACTTTGCGCCTTGGGAAGGTGTGTATACCGATAACCATATGATTCTGACCAAAGAGGTAGGTGGTGTGTGCGGCGGCTTATCCCACTTCGGAGCGGCATCCGCTTGTGCTAACGGTGTTCCTGCCCTTACGGCAGGCGAGCCGGGGCACTGTGCCTACATTGTATTGGTTAACGGTAAGTGGACTCCCGCCTACTCGTTGAGTTGGCAGCGCGGGTTGCATTGGATTCCCTGGAGCGGCAACTACACGTTCAGCTCTCTTCATCTTACAGATGACCTCTATGCTAAGGGGGCCGCTGCCAAGACCCGCCTTTCCAACGCATACCGAGTACTGGCTTTGGCAAATGGGTATGTGGGTGACGACAAAAATGCCGTAAAATGTTTCGAGTATTCCGTGCAGGCTGCCCCGCTTAATTACCCCGTCTGGCGAGAATATTCTTCTTACCTCGCTGCCAAGATGCCGCAGGACAAAAAGGCGTGGAAAAAACTTAACTCTCTGTTGTGCAAAGGCGTTGCCTCTTGCTACCCGGAGCAGGCGGCAGAGCTGCTCAAACAGCATGTCTACGGCAGATTAGCCGCTTGCGGTATGAATGCAGACGAGCTCGCGACCGCCTGCGCCCTCTTCTGGAAACATGCTGAGAAAATGGGACCTGACCGCTGGCATATCGAAACCTTTACCGATGCCCAGCTCGCCATGTGCAAAAACTCCGGCGAAAATGCAGAAGCTGCTTCCATTGCGCTCTATACCAAGGTGCTTACAGCCGCCGCACCTCACGATGCCTACTCCGGCACCATGATGGCCTGGGGCAACAAAATCTCTGATTCCCTGAGCGAAGCCGGACGCAAAAAATTGATGGATGCCACCCTTGCGGCTCTGGGCAGCGGCAAATCGTTGGATAGCTCGCAAAAGGCGAAATTGCTCGGCGGACTTATACTCGCCGCAGAAAAGGCACGCGATGCTTCCACCTTCCAGGCCATCAGCAAGATGATAGACCCCAAGGAAATTCATGGTACGGCAGAGATTCCGACCATTTATCCCTACCCGGGTAAGTTGGTATCGGAGGGCGGCATGCCCTTTGCCAGCACCACCAGCGAGTGGGACTCCCCGCACACGCACTCCGGCCTCCTCACCAAATCCGGCGGCAAAATCCATACCGCGCGAGAAAACAACCCCTGGATTGCCGTCAAGCTGCCTAAGCATGCCTACATCACCGGGGTTATCTTTGCGGGAACTAATGACTGGAAACTCATCCACCGATTCCGCCCCGTGAAAGTGCAGGTATCCGACACCGGGCGAGACGACGACTGGCACGATGTGGGGCAGCCCATCCCCAATACCGGAAATTACATCATCTCCTTCGACCTGCAAAAAGAGCGCCCCAAAGCACTTTATGTGCGCGTGTTGCGCCCGGGTGGCCCGGAGGTGTTCCATGCCAATGGCATTTATGTATACGGTGAACCCGCCGCCTGATTTAACAACAAGTCTAAACGCTCCGCATTATGCTTAAAAAATCTACTGTCACACTCTCGCTTGCTCTTTTGGTATCCCTCTGCATGCCGGCCGGGGCCGCTTCGCAATACCCCACCTTCGAGCGAGCCCAACAACACGTTACCGATACCGGCTACATCGTTTTTATCTACTCCGCAGGGTGGGATAAATATGGCGAAAAACTCTGCAAAAAACTCATCGCCACAGAAGCCGTCAAGACCGCCGCAGGCGATGCCGCCCTGCTGCTGGCTCCCATTTACCAAATCCGCGACGAAAAAAATAACGCCGCAGCTAAAAACGTTATGGGAGCCCTTAGTTACCCCGGCGACATGGCAGACATCTCCTACCCCGCCATCGTGTTCTACGAAAAAGGCGGGCGGCAATATGCCTCCATTCATGGCCGAGAGCTTATGCGTGCCACACCTGACCAGGTGGCAACACTTGTCAAAAATCGCCTCGCAGCCAAGAAAAAACAAGAAGAGCTGCTCAGCAAATCGCGCGCCGCAACATCTCCCGGCGAAAAAGCAAAACTGTTGCTGGAGTCCTCTCGCGTCTCCGGCATAGCCTGGCCCGGCGGTTTGCGAGAAGCCATGCAAGCAGCCGACCCCGGAGATAAACACGGCTACCTCGGGGTGTTGAACTTCGGATTCTCCCCCAAGCAGGGTGAATCCATGCAGGACTTCCTCAGCCGCCTCGATGCCGTGCTTGCCAATAAGCTCTATGCCCCGTGGCAAAAACAGCGTGCCTGCGCTGCGGCTATCGGCCATATCCGCCGCAGCCTCGGTACCATGGCCGGTGGTCCCCTTATCACCAAATATGCCAAGGCCATGCACAAGCTCGACCCCGATTCTACCTTGGGGGTGTCTGCCCCCGTCGTCATGCGCGATTGGGTGCGCCGCTACCATTACGGTCAGGGCTGGAGCCAGGAAATCATACCCTCCGCTCCCATCCCCATGCTCATGCACGATGTCCCCATGGAAAAACCCGGCACCTATAGTGTAACCTTTAAGCTTACAACCGGGCGAGATGGTATACGCATCAACCGACTCCGTCTCATGGATGGTGAACGCTGCATTGCCTCCCAAGACTCCCCCCGAGATGTTTCTTGGGGCAATACCCAGCAGGTTTATACATTTACCGTTAAGACCCCGCTTAAAAATCCCGCTCTCGAAATTACTTATGGTAATCCCCCGGATAAGCGAAGCTCCTGGGGTGACATCACCGTGACGGCGCAATAAAACGCTCAAGCTGATCGCTCAGTTTTGCTTGTTATGAACACCTGATTCGAACTTCAAACGACCGGTAAGTAACAACGGCAAAGAGATAAGATATGCGCAAGTTTACCTTATCTGCCATTATCAGCCCTATCCTGATAACCCTTTCTCATGCCGCAGAGGTCTGGGCTCCCGGTGTGTCAATGGAAGGCGGATGGTACGATTTTAACAAATACGCCAAGGGCGGTGATTCAAACGGTACATCAGGCTATTTGAAAGACGATAGCCTGATGTGCTGGGCGGTTTCTGCCGCCAACGTTATCGCCTGGTGGCAGGAGCAGAATAACATTAAAAGCGAGAACTCGTATAGCACCATACCTCAGGGAAAAGACATACATCAGACCTTTGTTGCGGTTTTTAATGATGTCGGAGGCAATCCCGCGCAGGCTTTTCAATGGTGGATTAACGGGACTAAAAACGGGAGTATAGATTTTCTCCCGCAGCGAACCGATTTTCCTGATGATGACAAATCCTCGTGGACAGGTATCGATGGCAACATCTATTACCCCGGCCCCTTCTATAATGGTGGTTTTTTTACGGACGGGGATTACACCTCAAAGCCATTCTACAGCATATCAGATGCCCCTGTAACGATAGACAATACCAAGCTTGCAACAAACGGGCAGAGTATAACGCTCCAAAGCCGTGCTATTGTAGAAGCCTTGAAATCGGGTTACGCGCTTTCTCTGGAGGTGAATCCCAATGACTCGTCTATCGGCGAGCACGCGATTACGCTATGGGGGGTAGAATACACAGAAGCCGCTAACGGCGATATCACTCTCACAAAAGCATACATTACAGATTCTGATGACTACTACTACGGAATAGTCGCGGCTCAGGTTAATGGAAAAGGTCATCTTCACGGAATGAAGATTGAGAATGCCTCCTACCAGATTACCAACGCTAACGGTATGCGCACAACCGTCACCATTCCGGAACCCGCCACCGTCACACTTTCCCTGCTGGCACTCTGCGGTCTGGCAGCACGCCGCCGCCGCAAGCGATAACGAATGTAGAGCGCGTCCTATATCGAATATTGTCACTTCAAAATACGACGTGTTTCAGGAAAGTAAGAGGAGCTTCCCCAATGGTGATAGCGGAAGCTCCTCTGTTTCTCTGTCAACACTGCGAAATCTTTGCTGCAATGAAGCCCGAGCTTCGGGACATTGAAACGCTGATGATTGGCAACGGAATGGTTATTGTTGCTTCATCAGATTTTCATAATACTTAAGATTGCGCTCCAGTGTCTGGCCTGTACGAGTCCGGGGAGCTGCGTCATAAGCCTCCTTATATGCCTTTACCATATTGTTCATATCGCGCAGCATAGCATAGGTATCCCCCTTGGCGCGTAAGGCATCCTGACGCACCTCCGGCACCAAATCCGGTTGAGCAAGGAATACATCCAACTCCTTAATGCTGGCAAGTAGTTCTGCCGGGGTGACTTTTCCGCGGAAGGAATCGAGCACTTCGCGCAAAGCGGCCTGCTGCGAAATGCGTAAAATACTTGAATTGGCATACCCCCGATATCCCAGAGTATTCTCAGGATCCAGAGAGTTGATCTCGGCAATGACATCCGTATATTTATCGCGGCATACCTCCGGGACGGTCAGAAGCGCAGATGCGAGTGCTTTTGCCCGGTCCATCCCGGTTTTGCCCTCGGCGGCGGCCAGAGCCGCATTTCGGGCAGCCAGGCGTTCCAACCCGGCCTGCACCAGGGGAATATAGTCTGCCGGGGTGCGGCGGGTGCCGTGTATCACCTCAAAGGGAAGTCCGGCAGCATCCATCAGAACGACCCCGGGTAAGCCCTCAATTTTATAGGAATAAAGCATCGCTTCACGAGCTTTCATCTCCTCGCGCGATACTTTGGCAAGCAACGCCGGAGTTCGGGGAAAATCCACCGGCACAAGCACAAATTTGTCACCGAACTCAGCCTCAAACTCAGGGGAGTTCACAATCTTGTTACGCAGCTGAATACAGGCGGTACACCAATCTGTCCCCGTAAAATCAACAAAAATGTTGCAACTCTTCTCTTTGGCCGCGGCAAGAGCCTCTGGCATTGTAGCGACTTCGGGCAAGGCAACAGCGCAAGACGCCATTGCCATCAGGGTAATGATTCCGGAAGTGATTTTCATGGTATAAGTTATATTATGTTCAGAAAAAAATATGCACTTGAGAAAGTATCACAAATACAGCCGTAACGCAACCTAAAATTCATCAAATAATGCGAATAATGGCAGAATGTACCCA
The DNA here is from genome assembly GCA_017415555.1 of Akkermansia sp. Classification (GTDB taxonomy): domain Bacteria; phylum Verrucomicrobiota; class Verrucomicrobiia; order Verrucomicrobiales; family Akkermansiaceae; genus Akkermansia. The sequence continues at coordinate 239 of JAFQGF010000019.1, read as the reverse complement.
ACTCTCACATCACGTTGGCGGGGTTCGTTTGCTACGGTAATCCTTGCTGCGAAAGGCCGGCAAAAAGCCGCCACCTCGCGGGGTGGCGGCTGTGTTGGGTACGACCGACGCGATATGCGCACTGCGGTGAAAGTCCGCGCGGAGCCGCGATGATGCGGAATCCCAGACCTGAAGAACAAAGCAGCCGACGGCTGTAAGGCTGATTAGCCAAACACAGAGTGTTTGCCCTGCAAGGGTGA
>JAFQGF010000001.1 GCA_017415555.1 Akkermansia sp. | reverse complement strand
TCGCCCGGCCGTTCGTTTGCGTCGCATCTTGCAGCGTATCGCTCGCTCTTTCGGGCTGCCCCGTGTCGGGGTGCCGCAAAGTATACACGAAACATCGCCGCACGTCAAGCGTATTTTTCAAAAATTTTTCATTTTTTTGCAACATTTTTCACAAAAGATTGAAAAATCAACGGAATCAAAATCTCTCCTTTGTCACCTTTTGACAAAACCCCGAGAAATCGCCTAAGAAAAGCGAAGAATCAGGCCTCACATCCTTTCAAGATTGACAAACAGCGCGCATGTGGTAGGATGGTGAGGCAGCATGACAACAGCGGAACTGGTAGTAGATTATCTGCATACCCTGCAAGAGCGAGGTATGGAGCGCCTGCCTGTGGATGAGGGAGCGCGCGCCATTCTTCGCGAATGGATGCTGGCCGCAAAACGCGGCATCCACCGCCCCACCGCTCCGGCGTCCCGACCCACCACCCCGACTTCCGAGGCTCCTATCCCGGAAAAGCAAAATGCAGCCAGCGATGACATAGCACATTACCTGCGCTCCGCATACAAGGAAGAGCCGACAGACACCTACCGAGAACAAGAAAACGAGCAGGAAGAGATACCCTTCTTCCGCCCGGGCGGAAGCAACGCCGAAGAAGTGTGGAGTAACTTCACGCGCATGCTTCCCACCTGGCCCCCGCTCCGACACCTCGGCACACTGCGCCCCGGCTGCATTCTTCCCTATGGCGACCGCACCGCCGACATCATGTTTGTAGGCGATGCCCCCACATATCCGGATGAAGCCGAGGGGCGCCCCTTTGCCGGAGCCGCCGGCGAAAAACTCGACGGCATGCTCAAAGCTATGGGATTGACGCGAGAGCAAGTCTACCTGACTCACTTCGTCAAATTCCGCCCGGCCATGCCCCGCCAAACAACGAATAATCGCCCACCCAGCGAGAAAGAGCTGCTCTTCTCCGGCTCCATTGTGGAGCTGGAAGCCCGACTGGTGCAACCCAAGGTCATCGTAGCACTGGGAGTCATTGCAGCGCGCGGGCTTCTGCGCATGGGAGATTTACCCCTTACCGCCTACCAGCAACAGCGCGGACAGTTCTGTGGCATACCCGTTGTAGTGACGCACCACCCCAGCTACCTGCTGCGCACCAATGATTTGACAGAACGCCGCAAGCTGTGGGAAGAAATGCTGCACGTCATGGAAATGTGCGGACTACCTATCAGCAGCAAACAGCGTGGATATTTCCTGAAGAAATAATCCCCGCCATCTGCAATCTACTCCAACGCGCGCGACGCATTGGTACGATGCATTTTTCCGATTGACAAGAGATATGTTGTCTGCTAGAAGGATACCCATATGCACAAGACACTTCTTCTCCTGCTTGCCGGTGCTGCCATAGCAGCCGAGATAAAGCCCCTGCCGGCTCCGGTCGTAACAGGTGGCATGCCGCTCATGGAAGCCATCAATGCCCGACAATCCGGCCGAGTTTATAACCCGGCACACAAAATTAACGACCAAACACTCAGTGAGGTGCTCTGGGTGGCCTGGGGTATCGCCAACCATGGCAAACGCACCATTCCCACAGCCCGCAACACCCAGAACATGGGGCTCTACGTCCTCACACCGGAAGGTACCTGGCGCTACAACGCCGCAGACAATTGTCTGGAAAAAGTAAACGATAAAAACCTCATTTCCCTCTGCGAAAAACAGGATTTCGTCAAAAACGCACCGTTGCACCTCATCTACACCGCAAAAGATGACCGCTGGGGGCGCGCCCATGTAGGCTCAGCCTACCAGAACGTCTACCTGTATGCCACCTCCAAAGGTTTGAACACCGTTATTCGCGGCATGATTGACACAGCAGCCCTGACTCAGGCAATGGATCTGCCGGACGGCCAGGTTGTCATTGCTCACCAGACGCTCGGCTACGCCCAGTAAAACGACCGCCGCTCTTTTGTTGAAAAGGCAGGCGGGTTACCCTCAACATGAGAGTAACCCGCCTGTTCTTTCGAAAAACGGCAGTTTTTTTACTGCTGCTGCATCATCCTGGAATAGTAATCGAGATTGCGCTTAAGAATCTGCCCGGCGCGGCTCTCCGGTGCCACCTTGTAGGCCTCCTCATACGCCTTAATCATGGCGGGGATATTCTGCATGAACGCGTAAGTGTCGCCCATAGCCCGCAGGGCTTCCTGTCGCACCTCGGGTACAAGATCCGGATTACTCAGGAATTCTTCCAGCTTTTTTATACAGGCCTGCAAATCCGCGGGGGTATTCTTACCACGAAATGAAGTCATAAGCTCCCGGAAGGCCTCCTGCTGAACAATACGGTCGCGTGTACTATCACCATATCCCTTGTAGCCAAGTGTATTATCAGGATCCAGTTTATTAATCTCCGCGATAACAGAGGCGTACTTGTCGCGGCAAACCTTCGGAAGAACCTTGAGCGCGGCGTCCAGCGCAGCCGCGCGAGCCAAGCCTGTCTTACCATCGGCCGCCTTCAGAGCGGCATCGCGAGCGGCTAGTTTATCCAACCCAGCCTGCACCAAGGGCATATAATCTTCCGGGGTACGGCGCGTGCCGTAAATCACCTCAAACGGAAGCCCCCGGGAGTCCATCAGCACCACACCGGGAAGCCCTTCTATCTTGTAAGAGTAGAGCAGAGCCTCGCGCTCCTTCATCTCTTCCGGAGTAATCTTTGCCAGCAACTCAGGTGTACGGGGAAAATCCACCGGCACCAGCACAAACTTGTCACCAAAAGCCTTCTCAAACTCTGGAGAGTTTACAATCTTATTGCGCAAATGGATACAGGCTGTGCACCAATCTGTGCCGGTAAAATCCACAAAGATATTGCAATTCTTTTCTTTAGCAGAAGCTACAGCCTCAGCCATCGTTGCTACCTCCGGCAAAGCCAGAGCGGGACCGGCAAGTGCCAGTAATAATACAATTTTTGTTATTGTTTTCATACCATTATGTATTTGAGTACAGTTCACTACCTGTGTGGCGCTCCCCGCCCCGACAGGTAACGGACAGGTGAAACTCACACGCCCGGAATCATAGCCTATCGTTTAGCACAAAGCGCCCCGAGGTGCAATAAAAAAACACGCCACGGAATAAAATTCGCTCCGGCGGGCACAATTTTGGGAAAGCTGCCACATTGCAGGCTTGACGTAGCAGGATAACGTGGCAGAATAATGCGGTTAAACTTCAAGCACACAAAGACATGCTCCAGTTCCTCACACACATCACCGGATCCCCGCTGTTCTACTTTGCCACGGGTATCCTGTTGCTGGTACTCTTCTTCTGGTATCTTTCCGCGGAAGAAGACAAAACAAAGCGCAATGCCGGCACCTTCTTCATTGTAGGCCTGGCCGGGTTCTCGCTGCTCTCCCTGTTCGTGAATGGGATGCAGTACGGTATTGACATCAAGGGCGGCGTGGAGCTTACGCTCGAGGTGCAGCCTAAGATGGACGATAACGGCAACACAGTCCCCCCCACGGAACAGGACATGGAGCAGGCATGCTCCATCCTGGAAGAACGCCTCAACTCCACCGGTACCAGCGAAGTGCAAATTCTGCACTCCAATAATAAGATTCTTATCCAGATTCCCCAGCAGGACAGCAATGATGAGGCAAAGAATAAGGAGAAGATTGATGCTATGGTGAAAATGCTCACCAAGATGGCCAAGCTGGAGCTCCTTGCCGTGTACCCGAACTATCCCACCGTACTGGCCGACCCGGAGATTCAGGAGGGACTGGTGAAGTACGAAGAAAAGCTGATTGCCTACAAAAAGGAACTTGCGGGAGGCAACACCTCGCTGCGCGCCCCGGCACTGCCGCGCATCCCTGCCCGCCTGGGGCTGAACGATTACATGATTCTGCCCCAGCCTCTGGTGGATGATAAGACTGCCCAGCCGATTCTGGACAAGCAGGGCAATCAGAAAATCCGCTACTATGTTGTGCAGAAGCCCTATGCCGCCATGCAGCAGGGTGTCTATATCACCGGTGAGAATGTAGCAGCAGCCCACCCGGACTACACCCGAAAAGGCCACGTGAACGTAACCCTGAACCGCGAGGGTGCCGGCCGCATGGGCAAGCTGACAGGCTCCATGACACATGGGCGCGACCTGTTGGCTGTAGTGCTCAACAGCCAGATTAAGTGTGCCCCGGTTGTACAATCCGTACTGAGCAAGGACTTCTCCATCTCCGGCCTGAATGGCAAAGGTGAGCCCGAAGATATTTCCAAGGCTCTGGCCAACCCGCTGGCCAGCGACCTGAAGGTGGAAGGCCGCAAGGACGTATCTGCCCAGCTGGGCCAGAGCGCACTGGAACAAGGCATTTTCTCCGGCCTCATCGGCATGGTGGGTATCTTTGCTTTCTGCTTCTGGTACTACCGCACCTCCGGCATCGTTGCCATGGTGGGGCTGGCCTTCAATGCACTGGCACTTATCGGGCTGATGAGTCTTTTCGGCTTTGTGCTGACGCTGCCGGGCATTGCCGGTATTGTGCTGACCATGGGTATGGCGGTGGACGCCAACGTACTCATCAACGAACGCATGCGCGAGGAAAAAGCACTGGGCAAACCGTTCATCATCTGCCTGCGCTCGGCCTACGAGAAAGCATTCTCAGCCATCTGGGACTCCAACATTACCTCTCTCATCACGGCTGTGATTCTCTTCTGGCTGGCCAGCGGCTCCATCAAGGGCTTCGCCGTGACCACCAGTGTGGGTATCATCACTTCCCTCATCGGCGCCGTAGTTGTCACCCGTGTGCTCTACTTCTGGATGGAGCGTTTGGGGCTGTTGAACAACAACAGCAAGTTCGCCAAGGCTCCGCTGGAGGGCAAGGTGTTCGACTTCATGAAGCACCGCAAAGCCTGCGCCTGGGCATCTGCCATCGTCATCGTGGCAGCAGCTGCCTACGGCATTTTCGTGCGGGGCGACAAGGCTCTGGGTATCGACTTCACGGGCGGTTCCACCATCACCTACGTCATCCCCGGTGACTCCAAGGTGGACTACATGAAGGCAGAGGAGGCCGTATACAAAATGAAGCTCTCCAAGCAGCCCACGGTGCAGCAGTTCGTGAACGCCACCGACCACAACATTAAGATTCGCGTGGCTACCAAAGAGGAAGCACAGCAGATTGACAACATGCTGCGCAAGGACGTGCCCGGTATGGCAGAGCTCCCCGCTGCCTCCGTGGAGGACGTGAGCTCCTCACTGGGCAGCACCTTCTTCCGCACGGCCTGCTGGGCACTGCTGGCCGGCATGCTGGGCATAACGCTCTACCTGGCCATCCGCTTCGAATGGAGTTTTGCCATGGGAGCTCTGGTATCTACCATCCACGACGTTGCAGCCATCATCGTGCTGGTGGTGCTGATGGGCACAGAGCTGAGCATCATCCACATTGGCGCGTTCCTCACCGTAGCCGGTTACTCAATCAACGATACCATCGTTATCTTCGACCGCATCCGCGAACGTCTGCGCATTGCAGAACCCAGCGAAAGCCTGGTCGACATCATGAACGAGGCCATCAACACAACATTGTCACGTACCCTGCTCACCTCCGGTTCCACCATCGCAGTGCTCATATCGCTCATTGCGCTGGGCGGGCCGGCCATGAAGGACTTCTCCGTTGCGATGCTGCTGGGTATCTTTGTGGGCACATACTCCTCCATCTTCATTGCCGCGCCCGTGGTGCTGGCCTTCGACAAGAAGCACAGCCTGCGCGATGAGCTGCAACAGACGGAAGAGACCACAGCCTGATGCCATGCGCACCGGTATAACACAGAAAACTTAACCCTGCGGGCGCGGCAACAGCCGCGCCCGTGTCACAACGCAACAACACAAACACCATGCGCCGCCATATCATCCCCCTCCTGCTGATTCTCTGTGCCCTGCTCTTCTGCACAGCCGTGGCAGGTTCCGTATACTGCGGATATGCCCTGGCGGAGCCGAACCTGCCCGCTGACCGGGAAAGCCACCTGCGGCAGCTTATCTATTTCCACTTTGCCATCGCGCAGCTTTCTGTCATCGGAACCGGCGCCATATTATACCTGCGGCATCTGCGCTGGCGGCGGTATTATCTCCTGGTCAGTTACAATGAGAAGGGCCTGAAACTCAACCCACCCGGCATCCGCATGCCCTCTGCACGCGTATACCGCTGCCATCTGGGCAACATCGCAGAGAGTGCCCTGCCACCGGCCGGAGCCCCCGTGCTGGTGTATCCCATGTTCATGCTCAGCGGCCACTCCAGCGGCGTCAAGCTGGAGAAAGAACTATCAGCCGCTTACGCAGCGCGCGGCCTGCAACTGCCCAACCTGTACTACCAACCCGTGCTGGGCGCCAGCCCATGGCTGGCCAAGGCAGCAGCCGCCTACATACGGCCCCTGCTGCAAAACGACAGTGCCGTACTGGTAGTGGCTCATGGCTCAACCCTTACGGACACACCGCCGGAGCCAGCCCTCTTCTGCCGCCGCCTGCGAGAGCTGCTGCCCGGCTGCGAGGTAGCGTTGGGCTACTTCTGCCAGCGCCCGGAAGCCTCCTCCGTTCTTCCCGGCATGGAAGCAGGGCATATCCTGCTGCTGCCTTTCCTGCTGACAGAAGGCCTCCACACCGCACGCGACCTGCCCACAGAAGAGGATGCGGCCCGATGCGGCAAAAAACTGACTCGCCTGCCCGTTGCAGCCGCCCTGTTGACCCACCACACCACAGACTCATGAAACTCGCCCTCAAAGTAACACCCGGCGCCCGCAAAAACGAAGTTTTGGGCTGGGAGGACTACCCGCAGGTAGGTCGCGTACTCAAGCTGAAAATAGCAGCCCCGCCCATCGACGGTAAAGCCAACAAGGAAATCGAGAGTTTTCTAGCTAAAACATTAGGACTCCCCAAATCTGCAGTACATATTGCCCACGGTGCATCAGGACGCATCAAACTTGCGGACTTACCTGACAATACGGACTTAAGCCCACTTTAATTTTTGCTTGCATTGGCATATTATCTATGATACATTGCACGTATGCTTAAGCACACCATACTCAGCCTGATGATGTGTGGCCTGGTGATGGCCACTGAAAGCTTTGACAACCTGAACAATGGGGGCATCACCAACGCAACTCTTTCCATCGGCACCCTAACAGCCGAAAAGGGGCATGCTTCTATCTACGGCAAGGGACGCACCGGCTCACGCTCTCTGCATATCACCGGCGGCCAGAACAAGAAAGCCACTATCACCTTTGACTCCCCGCTTGCCAAGGAAACCTCCTGCGATTTCTGGGCTGAACGCTGGACTCGCCGCGAGCCTTTCTCCTTCTCGCTGGTAGCTGTTACCGACAAGGGCGAACAGACAGTCGCCACAAACAACAAAATTTCCGTCGGTGGCTTCAATACCCTCGTTAAAGCCAAACTCCCCGGCGGCACAAAAGCCATTCGTTTCGAAGTGACATCCGATGCCAAGGGCGGGCTGCTCATCGACGATCTGAACGTGCACCTGGGGCCGATGGTCATTCGCGAGGCCCGCATGGTAAACCCGGGCGTATTCCCCATCATGAAGCGCGCCCCCTTCAACCCGGTGTTCGCCTACAAGGTTCAGGCCACCGGCACGGATGACGCCAAGAAAGTCACCAAGCTCACGTTCAGGATCGACAACCCTGAGAGCGTGGAGAACGTAACCCTGCGCACCGGCAGCCCGAACGGACTGGAGTTCTTCACCAGCACCGTCTACGGCAGCGCTAAGCCCGCGGCCGATGGCACCGTGACCATTACCTGCGACAAGGAACTGCCCGGCGGAACCACCTGGCTGTGGGCAGATGTGACCCCCGCCAAATCCTCTCTGGTGGGCAGCACCGTTACCTTCAGCGAAATGACCGCCACCATCGGCGGCCAGACCTACACCGACACCACACCGGTAACCCAGCGCATCGGCTACCTGGTCGCCCTGCCCGGCGAGACCGTGAGCAATCAGCCTGACGGCGGCAATCGCGGCTGCGTCTCCTTCCGTATACCCGGCCTTATTCAGACCGCCGACGGCTCACTCGTGGGCTGCTTCGATGCCCGCTATAACCACGAGGGCGACCTCTGCGCCGACATTGACGTAGCCGTGGTTCGCTCCACGGACGGCGGCCAGACCTGGACCACCCCCACCGTTGCCATGGATGCCGGCCCCGGCGCCAACAACGGCTGCGGTGACCCCTGCATCCTGCAAGACAAGACCGGCCGCATCTGGCTGCAGTCCCTCGTCTGCCACTGGAGTGGCGGCGCCTCCCTGTGGACCTCCAAAACCGGCTTCGATGAGAAGACAACCGGCCAGTGGGAAATGACCTACAGCGATGACGGCGGCAAGACCTGGGCCAAAAAGTTCGTCAACCCCACCCGCCAGATTAAGAAGCACGAGTGGACCACCATTCTGGCAGGCCCCGGAAACGGCATCGTGCTGAAGAACGGCACCATCGTCTTCCCCGCCCAGATTTGGGAGCGAGGCGCCCGCCCGCAGTGCATGAGCACCATCTGCTACTCCAAAGACGGTGGCAAGAACTGGACATACGGCGCCGGTGTGCCCCACAGTACCTCCGAGTGTCAGGTCATCGAGCTGGAGGACGGCTCCATCATGATTAACGCCCGAAATGAGGCACGTCAGGGCAAGCGCATTGTCTACACCACCAAGGACATGGGCAAGACCTGGCAGCCCCACAGCACCAACCTGAAGGCCCTGCAGGAGCCCACATGTCAGGCCTCCATCGTGAAGGTCAGCACCAAGCCCTACGGCACCATCGTGCTCTTCTCGAACCCCAAGAGCGGCGGTCGCAACCACATGACCATCCGCACCTCCAAAGACGATGGCAACACCTGGAACGAAGGCTACCTGTACGATTCCCGCCAGTGCATGGGCTACTCCTGCATTGCCATGACCGACGACAAGCACGTAGGCATCTTCTACGAAACCTGCCACAACAACGGCAAGAATGGCAACCGCGGTATAGGCTTCATCCGCATCCCGCTGGAGACAGTTGTCACCGGCAAGGATGTACCCGCCACCCCCGCCAACATCGGGGAAGGCAAGAAGTAACCCCAAACACACCCCGAGAAAGGCTGGTACTCCCCCGAGTGCCAGCCTTTTTTTTCTCCATAATAAACTGTGGAGAAAATCGGGGATATTCACCAATGAAAAAAATATTTAAGTTAGCTTAATGAGCCAGCAAAAAAATTAAAAAAAATTGCTACTAAGGGCAGAAGGAGCAACATTCAGCTTGCCAAAACGGGTTATGTTGTGATACAATCCGCGCGCGGGCAATCCCCCGCATGGTGAACGATGAAGAAAAGCACTCTCCTCATAGCAGCCATACTGGCTTTGCCGGCACTCGTGTGGGGGTCTGCCACATGGGCAGACACTGCCGCCGAGCCCGCTGCCGCCGTAGCAGCGCCCGGCCAGTCCGAGGCCGCGGGTAGTACCGCAGTCACCCCCTCTGCCACCGCAGAGGTACCCGCCGTGGGCACCATAGCCGTAAAAGGCCTGGTGGGAAAAAAGCTGGGCGTGCCGCAAGGCACTGTGCAGGATATCTACCTGATGGAGAAATACCCTCAACTGGAGCTGCAGCGCCACAATTTTGAGGCCGACATGATGCTGGCGCTGGAAAAAGGCATTTGCGATGCTGCCATCATGGACGACGTCATCTGCTACGCGCTGGCTCGCAAGAAGCCCAATATTCTGTTGTTCGAGGATCCGAGCCTGCCCAAAAACTTCATGGGCATGGCATTTAACCACACAGACAAGGGTAAGGAGCTGTGCCGGCAGTTCAACGAGTTTCTCTCCGGCCTGCGTGAAAGCGGCGAGCTGGAGGAAATCTGCAACAAGTGGATTGTGAACACAGAGACCGCGCAGATGCCCAAGCTCAACATCCCCACCGTGGGAGAGCCCATCATAGTGGGCATGGAGCCCTGCACCGAGCCCATCGTCTTTATGCGCGGCGAGGAAATCGTGGGGATGGATGCCGAACTTATCTACCGCTTTGCTGAGAAAATCGGCCGCCCGGTGGAGATTAAGAACATCGACTACTATGGCCTGCTGACAGCCGTGGCCGCCGGCCAGGTGGACATTGCCTCCTCCGGCTTCCTCATCACCGCCGAACGCGGGGAAAGTGTTCTCTTCTCCGACCCCTATTACACGAGCCGTTCCATCATTGCCACGCGTAAAGAAGGCACCCCCGGCGAAACGGAAAGTGGCATTCCTGAGCTGGGCACCATAGCTGTGAAAGACCTGATGGGCAAGAAGCTGGGTGTACCGCAGGGCACTGTGCAGGATATCTATCTGATGGAGAAGCACCCGCAGCTGGAACTGCAACGCCACAATTTTGAGGCCGACATGATGCTGGCACTGGAAAAAGGCATTTGCGATGCCGCCATCATGGACGATGTCATCTGCTATGCGCTGGCTCGCAAGAAGCCCAATATTCTGCTGTTCGAGGACCCGAGCCTGCCCAAAAACTTCATGGGTATGGCATTCAACCACACCGACAAGGGCAAGGAGCTGTGCCGGCAGTTCAACGAGTTTCTCTCCGGCCTGCGTGAAAGCGGCGAGCTGGAGGACATCTGCAACAAGTGGATTCGCAACACGGAAAGCGCGAAGATGCCACAACTGAATATCCCCACCGAGGGAGAGCCCATCATTGTGGGCATGGAGCCCTGCACCGAGCCCATCGTCTTTATGCGCGGCGAGGAAATCGTGGGGATGGATGCCGAGCTTATCTACCGCTTCGCTGAGAAAATCGGCCGCCCGGTGGAAATTAAGAACATCGACTACTATGGTCTGCTAACAGCCGTGGCCGCCGGCCAGGTGGACATTGCTTCCTCCGGCTTTCTCATCACGGCGGAGAGAGCAGATAGCGTGCTCTTCTCCGACCCGTACTACACGAGCATCTCCGTGATTGCCACCCGTAAAGACAGCAGGATGGACAAAGAGCCCTCGGCTGTCACCAAAGCAGCACAGGGTATCATCGGGGGCATCACGGACAGCTTCTACCGCAACATCATCGCCGAGAAGCGCTACATGCTCATCTGGGATGGTCTGAAGGCCACCTTTGCCATAGCTTTCTTCTCCACCCTGTTCGGCACCATGGTGGGAGCCGTCGTGTGCTACCTGCGCATGAGCCGCAGCAGGTTCTGGCAGTGGTTCGCACGCGTGTACATCGACATCATGCGCGGCACTCCCATCCTGATTCTGCTCATGCTCATGTACTATGTAGCCTTTGCCGGCACGCAGGTGGAGGCTCTGTATGTGGCTATCATCACCTTCAGCCTGAACTTCGGCGCCTATGTGAGCGAAATGTTCCGCAGCTCCATCACCAGCATTGACCGCGGGCAGAGCGAGGCCGGTATTGCCATGGGCTTCTCTCCATTCCATTCCTTCTATTACATTGTGTTGCCGCAGGCCATCAAACGCGTGCTGCCCGTGTACAAGGGTGAGGTTATCTCTCTCATTAAGAATACCTCGGTGGTGGGTTATATTGCCATTGCCGACCTCACCAAGATGACGGATATCATCCGGGCACGCACATTCGACCCCTTCTTCCCGCTGCTGATGGTGGCCATTCTGTACTTCCTCATTGCGTGGTTGTTCACCTTCGTGCTGGACCGCGCCAGCCGCAACATCCGCTAACCCCACACCGCATCACTCAGTCATGATTCAGATCCGTAACCTCAAGAAAACTTTCGGCAACCTGACCGTGCTGCACGATGTCAACATCGACATCAAACGCGGTGAGGTCATCTCCGTCATCGGCCCCTCCGGCACAGGCAAGAGCACCTTCCTGCGCTGCCTCAACCTACTGGAGGAACCTACGAGTGGCAGCATTGTGGTGGATGGCGAGGAGCTGCTGTCCGACCAGAAGGTGGACGCGCCCAGACTACGGCGCAAAATGGGCATGGTGTTCCAGTCCTTCAACCTGTTCGACCACCTCAGCGTGCTGGAAAACGTGTGCATAGGCCCCATCAAGCTGCTGGGAAAAAGCAAAATAGAAGCCGCGCAGCGTGGGCTCAAGCTACTCAAGATGGTCGGCATGAAGGAGAAAGCCCGCTCCATGCCCTCCGAACTTTCCGGCGGTCAGAAACAGCGCGCAGCCATTGCTCGCTGCCTGTCCATGAATCCGGAGATTATTCTCTTCGACGAGCCGACATCTGCCCTCGACCCCACTATGGTGAGTGAGGTGCTCTCAGTTATCCGCGCTCTTGCCAAGCAGGGCATGACCATGGTCATCGTGACGCATGAGATGTCCTTCGCCCGCAACGTGAGCACGCGCGTGCTCTATATGGACCAAGGTGTCATCTACGAACAGGGTACCCCGGAGGAAATCTTCGACAACCCTCAGCGCGAGCGCACCCGCGTGTTCGTGAACCGTATCCGCGACTTCCACTACACCGTGCAGAGTGAGGACTTCGACATCTACGCCCTGGAGGCAGAGTTCCAGCAGTTCTGCAACAAATACTTCCTCTCCGAGCAGACCGTGCAGCACGCCATGACGCTGGCCGAGGAAATGCTGCAGCACATCCCGCTGGGGCACGGCGATGTTCATCTCTACTACCGCTACTCCGAAAAAAATGGCACCCTGGACATGGAAATCCTCATGCCCACCTCCGTGGGCCCCGTCCTGGAAGAGATGCCGGCCGAGGTGAAAGCCAAGATTTATTCCTTCTGCACCAGTGTGGAGGAGTACGAAGATGTGGACGTGCGCGATGGCGTGCATATCAACCGCATCTGTCTGGAGCTTCACAGTGCACAGTTGCAGTAAAAAAAGAGTCCATTAACACGTGCAGGCGGCCGAAACCGGCCGCCTGCACGCTTTTCTTATGTCACTTCTGCTCGTCTTTCCGGCAGCAATGATGGTGGCAGCGCGCCTTGCGCAGCTCCATAAGGCACAGCATCGCCATGCCTGCGGTAAGGCCCAACAGCATCACCCCATTGGCAATGCCCAAGGCCATCTTGCAACATCTGCGGTGGTGGCTGTCCGCCAGCCATTGCCGCACGTTCTCTCCTGCATCCTGAATCTTTTCCGGGTTCATGCAGATTAAGATGCCCGCTTTACGCCTCAGGCTCAAAAACTTTTATTCTTGCATCTGTCATAAAATATGCTTAAATAAGAGCCGACCATTCCCGTTGTCTCCATGCTACACTCCATCAAACTATTCATCCTTTCTTTACTATTTATTCCCATGTCATCCGGGGGTGAACAGCGCGTTGCAGAACTCGAATTCCACGAAAGCTGGAGCGCCGAAGAGAAAGCCGCCCTCACTGAGTTCCACCGATACCTCCGGCAAGACTTCTCAGACGATATGTGGAAGCGCCACCTCATAACCCAGACCGACATCCGCAGACATACGACGGAACACAGCATGGTAACAGCCCCCCCTATAAGCCCCGATGAATTCCGACGCAGAATACACCAGGAGATAGCCCCGATGCTCCGGCAGCTTGCCAACACCGCGACGAACGGCACCATCGTGGAGCCAATGAACTCAGAGTCGACAATTCGTGCGACACTCTTAGCGGCTCAGACCGGTTACCTGTCTGCCGTACGGGCTCTGGTAGCACATGGGGCAGATGTGAATGCAAGTCAGGAAGGCGATAGCATGCACGCCACCCCCTTTACAGAAGTGCTCAGTGGTTGCAGCATCAATGGTCGCCAACACCCATGGAGCAAGCGTAAACCCACCCTTGAATTTCTGCTTAGCCAAGGCGCAGAGCTTAACCCCGAAGGGCAAGCTGTGCTCATAGCACTTCAGCTCTCCCTGCTGGCCGGCCATGAGACCGAGCCCTGGCACTGGGCGCTCGACCATGGGCGGCAAGTTACCCCCGCCTGCCTGGATACCATGCTCACCAGCCCCGACGGCTACAGCCTGGTGGAACGTGTGCTCAGGGAGCAGCGGATAGATGTAAACACCAACGGCGGATTCCGTACCCCCCTGCATGGGCTGATATATGCAGCCATAAGTTGTGAGGATGCCGAGGAGCTGCAAGAGTTGCAAGCCGAGCGTAAGCTCGAACTTCTCCTCTCAGCTGGCGCCAAGCCAGATTCCCACTGCACCCATGGTCTTCAAAGCTACTTGCAAAACGAAGAACTTCCCCCGAATGCCGCAGAAATACTCAACCGCATGTTAATCAAACTCCAATCCAACCACCACCATGACTGATATCCCGAAACGTCGCTACCGTTGGTGGCGAATTGCAGCCTGGCTGATGAGCAGCCTTTTTGCCCTCTTACTGCTTACCCTTATTGCCGGTGCCTGGTGGCTATACGGCTGGCAATGGGGGCATCCCTCCTTCCACGAAAGCTGGTCGGAAGAAGAGCGAGCCGCTCTCACTGAGTTTGACACCTACCTGCGCAATTCCTTCGCCGGTGATTTATCGCAGGTAGACATCCTCTTCTCGGACGAAAACGAGCGGAGCCTTAAAAGGAAGGTCAGCGACCCCATCCGCAGACAATTGCTGGATGCCGCAAAAAACGGACAAGGCGCTACCCCTACCATTCATTATACCGCTGGGCACCTCACCTTCCGCGAGAGCTGTGCACCGGCCATTGTGGCCTCACAAACCGGTCACCTCGGTGCCCTCAGGGCGCTCATTGCACATGGTGCCGACCCGAATGCCTGCATCTCCATTGAAGGGGAAGAAAAAACGGAAGAGGGAGATACCCCCATGAGCTGCCTGCTGAGCGGCAGCTTTGGCCCCAACAAAGTTCAGATTCCCTGGAGTGAGCGAAAAGAAATGGCAGAGTTTCTGCTCTCCCGGGGAGCCGATTTGAACGCCCACAGTTCCATTATAGGCCTGTGCTGTAACTTGGCTTACATGCGCGGAGAATCGGAGCCGTGGCTCTGGGCGCTGGAGCATGGCAAGAAAGTAAGTGGTGCAGAACTGGTGCTTGCACTCAGTGTGAACAAACTGCACCTACCGCTCATCGAGGCCATGCTGCGCAGCACCCCGGAAATCGCCAATGCCACAGATGGCGATGATACGCCCTTGCAGGCCCTGGCAAAACGAATTAGATATGCCGATGAGGATGAGATGCCCGAACTGGAGCAAGTGCTCGACATGCTGCTGGCTCACGGAGCTAATCCGGCCCTGCGCCCGGAGCCGAAAGATGAGTATGACTCCTGCGAGCGCAGATTACCGCTCGACATCTTGCTCAGCAAGAGCAACTTCGCTACCTGCGGCATGGAGGGAGATGATTGCGAAGGTGAGGGAGATGACGTTCGCACCATCTGGGAACGCATGTGCAACAAACTTCAACAAAGCTCATTATGACAACATCTGATATACCGAAATCCCGCCGCTGGTGGCGTATCGCAGCCTGGGTCATGGGCAGCATGTTTACCCTGCTCCTGCTTACCCTCGCCGGGACTGCCTGGTGGCTCTGGGGCTGGCAATGGCACAGCGGCATGAGCTTTCACGAAAGCTGGACCGCCGAGGAGCGCGCCGCTCTCACTCAGTTTGAGCGCTACCTGCACACGCAGCTGGCCGATGACATGGGGCTCGTGTATGAGGCGGTTGAAGACACGATGGAGGAAATAGCCAACGAAGTGTCGGCCGAGGAGGAAGAAAACGACGACGAAACAACGGACGAATGGACAAAAGAGAGCAACGCCACACCGAAAGAGCCCCTCGGGCTTGCGACACGCCTGACGATGGCTGTGCTGATGAAACTGCAGATTGCCCCCATCGATGCCGCGCTGCACGAGGTTGCCGCTACCGGTAAGGGCGACCCGGCCGAGTTCCTCGCGACACCGGTCGGTGCCCCCATGACCCCGGCGCTGCTCGCGGCTCAGCTCGGCGACTTCCCTGCCCTGAAAGCCCTCATCAGCCATGGTGCCGACCCGAACATCATCATGGTCAGCAATGGGAATGAATGCGAGTCGCTTATCTCCCCTCTGCTCAACGGCATGTTTATCAACAGCCGGTTTATCCCCTGGGAGCAGCGCCGCGAAATGCTCGATTTCCTGCACAGCCACGGAGCCGACCTCAACCGCAGTAAGAAACTTGTCCCCCTTTCCCTCAAAATTGCCCTGCAAAGCCGCGAAGAACCTCAGGCCTGGCACTGGGCTCTCGACCACGGCAAAACAGTGAGCACCGAGGAGTTCTGCGACATGCTCGAGGCGCCGGAAGCTCTGCCGCTGATCAAGCGTGTTCTGGCCGCAAAAATGGTCAATATCAATGACAATAGCGGCAAACAAACTCCCCTGCAGGCTCTGACCTACAGCATGCGGTATGCCGAGATTGAGCAGCTCGATGCAGGATATGAAAAAATGCTCGACCTTCTGCTCGCCGCCGGTGCCGACCCGAACCTCACCACCGCCGATACCCGCCGTACCCCGCTGGAAATCATGAAAAGCCGTACATCCTTCGAGCGGGCGGACGGCATGCCCGAAAACGCCTGCTGCATAACAGGACCGGACATCCATACCCGCTGGGAAATGCTCTGCGATAAACTCCGCACCGCAGGAGCCGTCCATCTCTCACCAGCCCCAACTGACGAGGAGGATGATGCCCTCGACATGGAAGAAGATGACACTCCGGAAGACATCTGAATCAATAACTTAGGGCAAAAACAGAAAAATCCGCAATCCAATTGCGAAAAATTCGCAGTCTCGTTGCGGATTTTTCACATCTCCACATAAATCATTGACGGCGCGAGAGTTCAGAGGCATATTCAAGCCCCAGCATAGCGGCATGCTGCTGCAGCCATATACTGAGGCGCCGTGTTCCGAGTCCACTGCCGGATACAGCCAGGCGGTCTTGAGACAAGCCGGCTATTTCGTCGCGAGTGAGCATAACATCCCCCACCAAGGCACCCAGCAGTTTGGCTGCCATATATCCAACCGCATGAGGCACAGGAAGAATAGGCCTCCACAGCCCGATACTGCGAGCCAGCAGCCCCCAAAGCTCGCGGAATGTATATGTCTCCATCCCCACAGCGTTAATGATTCGGCTCGGGGCGTCACTCCCGGCTTCATTCATAGCTAGCTCGGCATAGTCCTGCACATGAATGGGCTGCAATCTGTAATCCCCCCAGCCGAATGTTGCTACAGCTGGCAAATGACGCAGGCTCCAGGCCATATTGTTGATGAGGATACTCTCCTGTGCACTCTCCCCGAACAAAATGGCCGGGCGCAGAATGCTGTAAGGAAGCCCCGTAGCAGCAAGGGCCGCTTCCAGCTCGGCCTTGCCCTGGAAATAAGGTAACTCACTCGCAGAGTCCGGGCAGGTAATGCTCGTATGCACCACCCTTCCTACACCCGCACGCTGAGCAGCCGCAAACAGTGTGCGCGTATTCTCTACGGCCTCATCGTGACTGAAGGCCGCGTGCCCGCCTTTCTTCCCCTCATACGAAAAACGCACCCAATAAGTATTCACCAGCACATCTACTCCAGCCAGCACATTTTCCTGTGTACTCCACGGCATGGGACGAAGCTCATACCCAGCCGGATTCGGCAAGCGCCCGCCCGAATTTGTCAACCCTACCACGTGCCAGCCACGACGAACCGCCTCCGCCGCTATATAGCGCCCGCTGTACCCCAATACTCCGGTTATAGCTATTGTTTTCATATTTCTGTAATTTGAGAAATCGCATTTCAAAAAAATATTAGAGCTTTGCAATAAAGGCAAGAACTTTGCTCCCCATAAGCGCCGCACTGCGGAATACGGATGTAGGATAACGCTGCGCCGTGAGCGCGGCAGCCTCTGCTGCTTGCAACAGCTCAGACATCGCCTGCATGCGCATGGCGGTATGGGTATCCCCCTCCTGTTGAGCAGCCGCCAGGCAATCCTGCACAGCCGCAACAGCCCCGGCCGTCTCCCGGCGGCGACGTTCCTCCAAAATACGGCGCGCAATTTCCCACACATCGCATTCAGCGCGGTAAAAACTCCGGCGGTCTCCGGGGCGGGATTCGCGATAAATGAGATTGTAACTCTCCAGCTCCTTCAGACTGGTGCTCACATTCGAACGAGCCAATTGCAGCAGCTCGCTCATTTCCTCAGCCGTGAGCGCTGTCGGAGCCAGATACAGAAGCCCGTGCAGCATAGCCGTAGAGCGGGGAATCCCCCAGCGGGAACCCATGTCGCCCCAGCGGCGTACAAAGCGCATCTGAGTATCGGAAAGACGCATGCGCGTATTTTCTGAAATTTCAGAAACAAAGTCAAGTTTTTTTTGGCAAATATCTATTTTTTCCCTTGACAGCTAAAAGAGAAGGGAATAGTATACCCACGTATGAAGTTTTATTACACCGATGGTGAAAACATAGAGGGGCCGAAGACTCAGGAAGAACTGGCGACCGATTTTTTCAATGGCACATTAACAAAGGATATACAGATATGCCAGGAAGGCACCGACTACTGGGTGCCGATAACCTGCCTGCTGCAACCGGTCAAGAAACTGCCCAAGCCGCCCATGGCCGCCCTGCACCATAAGCCGCATCACATTGTAACATCGGACATAGCCTCACACATCGACACCGACCCGGAACTTCGTCCCATGGCGAAGCCGAATATCGCCCAGATATTCATGTGCCTGCTCCTGGCCTTCATCGGGGTATTGCTGGTGGTACAACTGAGCAAGATTCAGCCCCCTGCTCCTCCTGCTCAATACGAGTATGCCTCTGTAAGAATCACCTCGATGGATTTGCTCAACAGTGATATGGTGCGCGGCTTTCATGACCTGGGCTTGGTACATTGCGAGCACCTGATGGGAATTCCCAAGGGCTGGGAATATGTGAACACCCTGTGCCCGGATGGTGACAAAGCAGCCTATGTGCTGGTGCGCCGCCTGAAGCAGGAAAAGAAAATTTCCAAAATAAAATCTTGACAATCAGGTCAAATTCGTGTACAAGAGCCGCTCAACCAAAACAAAATTACTGAGTTATGGCTAACATGCAAGTTATTCTCGCTACAAAGATCGACGGTCTGGGCTGTGAAGCCGACCTCGTTACCGTGAAGGCTGGTTACGGCCGCAACTACCTGATTCCTCAGGGCCTTGCGTTCGAGGCGACTCCCGCCAATCAGCGTTTCATCAACATGCTCCAGAAGAAGCGCGCAGAGCGCGAGGCCGCCGAGCTGGCCAACTTCCAGGAGATTGCCGCCAAGATTGCTGCCGTCACGGTGAACCTCACCCTGGAGGCAGGCGAGAATGGCAAGGTGTTCGGCGCCATCACCAATCAGCAGATTACCGATGGTCTGGCCGCCCTCGGCATCGAAATCGACCGCCACAGCATCGAGCTGGAGAAGCCCCTCAAGAAGTCCGGCACCTACGAGGTTGCAGCCAAGCTGCACGCCCAGGTGACTGCTACCGTGAAGGTGGTGCTCGTTGTGAAGGGCGAGAAGGTGGAGGAAGAAGCTCCCGCCGCTACCGAGGAGGCCTGAGCCACCCCGCAATTCCTTTAAATTGTCATAAAAGCCGCTCCTGCAAAAGGGGCGGCTTTTTTTGACATTCTCTCTATTTTGGCGCTTTTAGCTTGCCTTCAAATCAGTTTCGAATGTATAATTCCCGCATCATCGCATGAAACTGTATATTGTCACGCCTGCATACAATGCACGGAGCTGGCTGCCCGGCTGCGTGCGCTCGGTCGCAGACCAAACGGCGGAAGGCATTCACGTTCACCACCACATTCAGGACGGTCAATCAACAGATGGCTCTACCGCCTGGCTGCAGAATTGGGCGGAACAGCACCGGAATATTCCCGGCTACACTTTCAGCTACGAAAGTTCTGCCGACACCGGCATGTACGATGCCATTAACAAAGCGTGGAGCCGAATGCCGGAAGATGCAGACATCACCGCACATCTGAACAGTGATGAACAATACCTGCCCCAGGCCCTTCATTCCGTCGCCAGGGTATTTGAAACGCATCCGGAGACAGACATGCTGCTGACGTCCCACCTCGTCACAGACCTTCACGGCAACTATATCTGCCACCGCAGACCCGTTGCCCCTACCCGATGGATAAGCAACATCATCACAGAAATCATCACCTGTGCCTGCTTTCATCGAGCGTCATCCTTCAGAAAACACAATGTGTGCTTCGATACACAATGGAAATCTCTGGGGGATATATTTTTTTACCGCGACATCCTCCGCACAGCGCCCCGTATTCTCCTGCAGCCCTCACTCTTTACCACAACATTCTGTATCACAGGACAAAATCTCGGATGGTCGGAAACAACGCAGAAAGAAGGGCTTCTGTTCGATTCCAAACAATCCGCGCTCGCCCTCACCCTCCGCAAACCTGCCATTCTCCTGTGCGGCCTCAAGCGCTACACATGCGACCTCTTCCTCCCGCCTCCGGCAGATTATGCCACCTACCGCCGGAACGATGAAACACGCACCATCAAAATCATCAAACGCCCCACTCCCCGCTGGGGCTGCCGTACCACTGGTCAGGAATGAAACGGACGACAAGATTTTGAGAACAGAAGTCAATTTGCCTCATATACCACAACAATGAAATTAGCTATTGCACTGACTGACCAGAGTTTCACTCGCACAAAATCCATGGGAATTTTCAATGTCTCCATGGGGCTGACGAAGGGATTGATGCATCATCCTGCTGTAAAGGAGCTGCATATTCTGGGCAACAATGAGTGCTGTGACACATTTTCTGACATTCCGCCCCATGTTCACCTGCACCTCATGGATAAGCCGGTTCCCCGTCAATTTGTCCGAGTCTGGTGGGACCAATTCGGATTACCCGCTGCGGTGCGTCGCATTTCTCCGGACTGGTTAATTCTCCCTAAAGGTGTACCTCCTTTCTTTCCGTGCCTGGGAAACACGAAGATAGCATGCTATGTGCATGACGTCATGTGGGAACATTACGAACAGCGGCCTCACTGCGACCGCCGGACGGCTTTTCCTCTTCATGAATTTATCTATTTTAAAAATCTGTCGTTGCGAGCCATGAAAACAGCCCATGTCGTGCTGACTCATACGCGCTTCAACGCAGAGCGCATCCTCTCGTATGCGCCGGATGCCCGCATAAGCCGAATAGGTATCGGGTTTGATAAACATCCAACGCCCCCGGCCTGCGGCGCCGGTGACATCCTGGCATATGCCTCCACCTTCCCGCACAAGCGTCTGGATTTAACAATTTTACGTTTAAGCGAATGGCTTAAACAACGCCCGGAAGCCGATAACATAAAAATACACCTTGTCGGCTCCCTTCCGGCTGGGTACTCCTTACCGGATGAACGCTGGATTCACCATAAACGTATCCCATATCAACAACTCTGCACCCTCTTACGCGAAAGGTGCCGCTTTGCCGTATACTTTACAGATTACGAAAGCTACGGCATGCCTCCGGTCGAATGCCTCCTCAATGGTGTACCTTGCCTGGCCTCCGACATCCCCCCGATTCGCGAAAACATACCATCGCAATACCTCGTATCGAACGATGACGAAAAACGGTTCATCCAGCAGGCTAATGCTTGCTACGACGGGAAACTCCCCTTCCTATGCCCGGCATTCCCCACTTGGCAAGAGGTGACAAATGCGTGCGTGGACGCCCTTCAGAATGCCTGAAACAACCACTTTTTTCAATTTTTTTCATTTTTTACAAAAAAAAGCTTGCAATAGGGTACAAGCTCATGTATAATTCGCCCGCACCCCGCCGAAAGGAGGGAGCACCAAAGGCAAGGAGCGGTAGCTCAGTTTGGTTAGAGCGCAGCCCTGTCACGGCTGAGGTCGCGGGTTCGAGCCCCGTCCGCTTCGTCCCTTGCAAAAAGCGATTTCCGGAGAGGAAATCGCTTTTTTTGTCCTGCGATGCAGGCATACTTTGAGCTTGTAAAGGCGGAGTCTGCATGGTAGGATGCAGGGCATGAAATCGATTTATGCTCTGATGGTGGCCGGAGCCATAGCCGGTCTGGTGGCAGAAGCCGCTCCTGTAAGCAATGCGGCACGAGAGGCTCAGGCCAAGGCCAACGAGTACAAAGGCGCCGTTGTAAACTGCGATATGGGGTGGGCCGTGGATTCCATGTACCCGCTGCATAAATGGACCTTGGCCGACCGCCTGGCGAGCCGCAACTCGCAAAATGAGCGGGAGAATGCCCTGCGCATCATGGGTGCCAAAGGCTATCGGGAAAGCGATGAAGTAGCTCGCCGCCGTATGGAGCGAAACATCCGGGCTTTGCGTGCGGAGTATGTACGCATTGGTCAGGGCATGAAGGATGCCGGCTTCCGGGTAGAACGCTACGCAGTAGGTGCCCCTGTGGCAGAGTATGTACTGCCGCATTCAGCCGCTGCCGTGAGAGCCGTCCGGAATGACTCTGTCCGCCAGGGGCGCACCCAGAGTTCTGCGGCTCTGAGCCGGGCAGATGAAATCAAGTGGGAAGGTGGAGTGAGCCGCCTGGTCGTGCTGCCCACCACCCTGTGGTACAGTGTACCGACGGAGAGCGGTCGCCGCATGCGCGTTGAGCGCAAGGACTTCATCTACGCCGTACGCGATGAAAAAGTGCAGGCAACCAACAACCGCAACTACCGCGGCACAGAGCTCAATAAATGGTATTTTATCGACGGCAACACGGATGTGAACACCCTGCGCTCCTACTTCCCCACACTGCCACTTAACATCGCCCGTCCGGACACCGGCGAGCGGCCTCTGTAAGGAGAACTCACCCGCTGTGGGGCTACTCATCGAACAGACGGAGCACGATTTCTCGGCAGCCGGCATCCTGTCCGGCGGCCGGGGCTTCGAATACCGCCCTCAGCAGCAACTCATGGCTACTGCCGTAGCCGCTGCTCTGGAAAACCGCAGCGCCCTGCTGGCCGAGGCCGGCACAGGCGTAGGCAAATCCCTGGCCTACCTTATACCTGCCATTCGCCACGCACTGGAGCACAACCGGAAAGCTGTTATCTCCACCCACACCATCAACCTGCAGGAACAGCTGTTCCACAAAGATATCCCCACCGTTGCGAAAGCACTGGGCGTAGAGTTCCGGGCAGCCCTGCTGAAAGGACGCGCCAACTATCTGTGCCGCACTCGCCTGCGCCGCGCTCTGGAACAGGCAACAGACCTTTTCAACCAGGCAGAAACCAAGCAACTGCATGACCTGCTGGCCTGGTCCCGAGACTGCGGAGAAGGCTCGCTAGCCGATTTGCCACCGGAGCTGGATATCTCGCCCAAGGTTTGGGCTCAGGTTTGCAGCGAAAACCACGTTTGCACCCCTCGCAACTGCGGAGCGGAATGCCCTTACCAGGCCGCACGGCGCAGAGTAGACGAAGCCCAGGTTGTTGTGCTGAACCACACTCTCTTTTTCGGGCTGCTATCCCTGGCGGACGAAATGCGCCAAGAGGCTCCGCTGCTGGATGATGAAGAGATAATTCCCAGCTTTATCTTCCCCAACGACTTCATCATCCTGGACGAGGCCCACACCATCGAAACCGTTGCCGCCCATCAGTTCGGCACCAGCCTGCCCGAGGCTGAACTTAAATACGACCTTCTGCGCCTGTACAACCCACATACACGCAAGGGTCGCCTGCGCCAACTCGCCACGCCACGGCTCATCCAATACATCGAGGACGCCCAAACCGCAACGGACGAGTTCTTCCGTTGTGCTCGCATGGAT
This sequence comes from Akkermansia sp., assembly GCA_017415555.1. GTDB lineage: Bacteria > Verrucomicrobiota > Verrucomicrobiia > Verrucomicrobiales > Akkermansiaceae > Akkermansia. Next base: position 26,614 of record JAFQGF010000001.1, on the reverse strand, counting down.
TGCCGGGTGGATGAGCACCAGGGCACCGTACGCCTGCGACAGCCGGAATGGACAGAAGACATCCTTTCCCCCTCGCTCGCTGTACTGGAAAACGAAGTGAAAGAAATGGCCGCGGTACAGGAAAATGACCTCACCCGGGCCGAGTTGCAGGATGTGCAGGCACGCCTCTGCGCCTACCGGGAAGCCGCCAGAGAGCTCATACAGCTCACCAACGCAGACACCGCCGTCTACTGGGCCGAAACCGGAGGCCAGGAACGCCAGTTCACCACCCTGCGCTCCGCCCTCATCAACGTGTCCGACCTCCTGCGCGAAAAACTCTTCGAAACCGGCAACACCTGCATCTGCACCAGCGCCACCCTCTCCACGGGTGAGCGCGGGATGAGCTATTTCGCCGGCCGCGTCGGTGCCGAAAACGCCGAAACGCTGCAAATTGGCAGCCCATTCAACTTTGCAGAGCAAATGCGAGTCATCGTAGCTCGCAGCATGCCACCACCTCCTCCGGCAACAGAAGACGACGAATACGCCCCTGCCCTGTTCGACTGGATTACCCGCTCGCTGGAGGAGAGCGATGGCCGCGCATTCGTACTCTTTACCAGCTACACACTCATGCGCCGCATGGCCGGCCTCCTGCGCCCATACTGCACGGAGCGCGGCTGGCCCCTGCTCGTTCAGGGGGAGGGGCAAGACCGCTCCCGCATGCTGCGAGACTTCCGGCAGAACATTGGCAGCGTTCTGCTGGGTACAGACAGCTTCTGGACCGGCGTAGACGTCCCCGGAGAGGCTCTCTCCAACGTTATTGTCACCAAAATCCCCTTCGAATCCCCCTCCAACCCACTCACCGAAGCCCGCATGGAGGACATTACCGCCCGCGGTGGCAATGCCTTCCGGGACTACTCGCTACCGGAGGCTCTTCTCAAGTTCCGCCAGGGCATCGGCCGCCTCATCCGCAGCAAGACAGACCACGGCATCATCACCCTGCTGGACTCGCGCGTCACCTCCAAATACTACGGAGCGCGCTTCATGTATGCCATTCCCGCTGCCGCTCCCCGAGAGTTCCTGTAACAGGGGCTGTTTCAAATCTGCTGGTAAAAATAGGTAAAATATGCGTTGGCACAATGAAACTCTAGAGATTCATTAGCCCAGTAAATTGGAAGTTGTCGGGCGAGCGAAGCGAGCGGAATTTGCGAGCCTCGCCGCATGGCGAGGCGGCATATAATAGCCCAGGGCTTCAGCCCTGGGGTGGAGACGTATAAATATGGGAACCCCGACGAAAGGAGGGGTGGCATAATGCCCATGCTTCAATGTTTAGCATCGCTTTGTGCCACCCCACCATCCGGTGGGGTTCGGTTTGTTTTTTTCGCTATTCCCACGGGTTTCGTTCGCGTTGCTCACTCCACACCGTGGCTACTTTATGCCGCCTCGCCATGCGGCGAGGCTCTTAATTTGGCTCGCCTGATGGCTCGCGAGCGTCAGCCCGCCTAACTTTCACTTCGTAAATCGCCTGCCTGCCGGCAGGCAGGTAAATCAAAAATCGTAAATCCTGCCCAATTTCAATTTGTCGGGAGGGCATTCTGAAATACAAAAATACATTTTTTTAACACTGCGTATTCATGAGCTGGTATTCTACAACTTAATTTAAAACATTGCTTCAAACCTGAAATAAACACCATCAAATCCGGAACAGCCCCCTGTAACAGTTTTGTAACACTCCCGGCATTGACCACAGGCAGATTGTATACTATACTCCATGCATGAAATATCTGCTCCCCATACTACTCCTTACCCTGTTGTGTACTGCGGAAGAGGACTTCCCCGGCGACTCTTTCAGCATCAACTTCGACGACAGCCTCCTTCCATCGGTACCCAAGGCAGATAATACGGTCTTTCACTGGAATACCTTTCTCCGGCAGGCAGCACAGCAGCCCGGGCAAAACACCATGTACTGCCCTGTCCTCGTAGAAACACTCCTGTCCGCCCTCCACAGCTGCGCTACCGGTGCCACCAAAACAGTCCTGGCCCCCTTCAGCACCCCGGCAACACATCCGAATCTTCATTGCGGCACCCTACTGGCAGCAGATAAGGCACTGCCAGTATCTCACACGGCTCCGCCCATGCTCCGACTGCCCTTCAGCAGCAATCCCCAACAGGCGGCAGAAGCGCTCAACCAGCATTGCTCGCAGCTTACGCAGGGCCATATTACCCACATCATCACCCCGGAGGCTATGGCTGGCTCCCCCTTTCTGCCGCTCGGCACCGTCTTCTTCCAGGCACCATGGCGCATCCCGCTCCAGGCGGCATACACCGCAACATTCACCAACGCCCGGGCAGAACAAGAGCCCTGCACCATGCTAACAGGCGATGCCGCCTGCCTGATAAGCGATGACTACCAGGCAATAGCCCGCAGCTATAATACCGCCTCCTCAGAGTTGATATTCATAGCAATTCTCCCGAAGGACAGTGCGCAAACGTTTCTGCAACAGCTCACACACGACAATCTGCAGCAGATACGCGAAAACCTGTTCGCCAACGCCCGGCATGGAGAAGTTTTCCTGCCCCGCCTCAACATCAGCACACCCCCTGTCAACCTTCTCCCCACCCTGCAACAGAGTGAACTCCGCATTCTCTGCACCCCTGAAGCATTCCGCAGGAATGCCATAAGCCCTCTACCCATTCGCCTTACAAGCCTTCAGAGTGCCTGTAGTCTGTCTCTGGACGAACAGGGGACTACGGCTTCTGCCGCCGGCGCTGCCACCACCATCATCCTCAGCATACGCCCCAAGGTTCATTTCAATCGCCCCTTCATCTGGCTCATCTGCCCGCGCAATACCAACCAGCAGCCACTCTTCATGGGCATCATCAACAGCCTGAACCGGCTGTAGACCGGCAAACAGATAACTCTTGCCGGCCATTAATGCCTGGAGCGGCCATCATTCCACCCACTCTGCTGGTGACGCCGCTGGGCAGCCTCACGGCGGCGAGCTTCCTCGGCAGCATGGGCTGTGGCCTCGGCCTCCGCAGCAAAACGCTCCTCTTCTGTCATTTCCCCCTCCAGCGGGACAGACCCGCTGCGGCCGGGACGCGGCGCCTTAAGCTCCTTAATCATATCGTCCTTAATAGCCTCAAAGAAACTTTTTACAATAGCAGCAGCCATACGTCCGCCAGAAATCTTCTGGTGCGGCTTCCCTTCATACAAAGCAGCATAAGCATACCGAGGCTCATCCGCAGGCATAAAACCGGCAAACCAGGCAAGTCGGCAGTCATCCGAAGGGCGCCCCCATTGGGCCGTACCCGTCTTACCGGCGTTATCGGCATAGCTCAGGGCCGCACGACGCCCGGAACCGTTGTACACCACAGCACGCATTCCCTTACGCACCGTTGCCAGTGCGGAGGACATATCCTTCAGGTTGGTCTGCACAGAGGGGTTGAACTGGTACACCACATTGCCGTCAATATCGAGCATCTGGCGTATCAGATGCAATTTGGGCAGATACGTGCCATTGGCAATACCGGCCATAGCATGTGCCACCTGCAACGGAGTGGCCAGCAGAGGCCCCTGCCCAATGGAAATATTGGCAGCATCGCCCTGCATGAACGCTCTCCCGTAATGGCGGTACATCCAGGCTTCATCCGGTACATTTCCCGCCTTATCCGCAATCGGCAACCCCGTTGTGGAACCATAGCCGAACAGGCGAGCCACATTGCACAGACGCTCTGCCCCGATACGCGGATCCAGAGTAGCCGCAATCTGATACATGAAGGGATTGTTGGACACAGAAAGCGCCGTAATACAATTAATAGTGCCGGTAAACTTGCTGTGATTCTTGAATGGGTGCCCGCCAATGCTGATGCTGTACGGGCAATAAATATATGTATCCTCCCGTATAATACCCAGCTGCAGAGCGGCCGCGACCGTTATAGTTTTGAAAGTGGATGCCGGAGGATACACACCGGCAAATGCGCGGGAAACAAGCGGGTTATTCTCGTCATTTCGCAAAGCATCGTAGTTCTTCTGCGAGATAGACGGGATAAACGTGTTGGGATCAAAATTCGGCACTGATGCCAGTACCACCACCTCGCCCGTATGCACATCTACCATCACAAACGCACCCCGACCCAGCGTATTGCGAGCCAGCGATTCCTCGGCGGCCTTCTGCCAGGCCAGGTTCAGAGTCGTCACGACCGTGCCGCCGGGGCGGGGTTTCTCCTGGTGCTCATCCAGTATCTTTCTTCCACTCTCATCATACATCAGGCGCCAGATACCGGGGCGCCCCGTCAACTGCTTGTTGAACTTCTGCTCCAGACCGGAACGCCCCTCCTGGCGCTCAAAAATCGGGTCATTATGATTAATAGGGCCCGTAGGCAGCTTGGCCTTCACACCCGTGTAGCCGATAATGTGCCCCGCCGTCTCCCGCTCCGGATACTTGCGAATGTAGAGCGGCATCAGCATGCCATACTCTATCGCTTCCAACTTGCTCTTAATGGGCTTTACCTCATCAGAGCGCATCACCGGTCCCACGGCAAGGGGAGTCCAGCGGCGGTGACGATAGTGGGACAACAACTGGGCATCCGTCTTTTCGTTCACCTTCACCCCTGCTGCCACGTACTCCGCTATGACCTTGCGCGCCAACTTCAGCACACTGGCATCATCCTCCTTCTCCAGCTGATTGAACAGAATGGACGGCTGATACGCCACCTCATTCGTCGCCATCACAGCGCCGCTCCGGTCCGTTATCAAGCCACGCGGGCCCGGTACCGTCAACGAGAATGTACGAGCGTTGCGGCGCGTACGCGCATACGCCACGCGAGACGGGTCATGCTCCCCCACATCACCGGGCACCACCACAGGTGCCACCTGGGGGGGAGCTACAGGAGTTTCCTCCGGCAGTGCGGTGCCGGTATCTACGTTCAGCGGCGAATCCTGCTCGGCTGGTTGCTCATAGGCATCAGCCTGCTGCACACCCTCCTGCAAAGCCGGCATCTTGTCCTCGCCGCCCAGGCGCACCGTTTCTACCACATCCTCATGCTCCTCCACTGTCTCAGCATAGTCATCCTGAGCCATCGTCGGAGCCACAGAGGTCTGAGCCCCGACCACGGAAAACCCGGCCAGACTCAGCATCACAAGCGCATTGTAAAGCGTCATTCGGAGCATCGCACCCCCATTCTAGCGCATTTATGGCCACCTTGCAATATTTCTTTGCACAAAAATCCTCTCCGTAAGTTATAAAATCCAATGCGACACCGCAGAGCGACCTAAACAAGTCTCCAAAGAAGCCCAAACTGCTCTGGCAGGATGGGAGAAAAACGGTAATGAACCCTTCCCCAGAGTAAGTTGAAAAAGAAAAACGTCTTTTACTTAAGCCCGGTGTTCTTTATGCCTTTGGCAGAGATGTTTTTCTTCCGGCATTGCGCAGAAAATATATAAAAAGAAAAGGAGCCGGAAGCACGGCAGCACCCATAATATATAGTTTGATATTAAACAAAATGTTCATCATTTCCATCGAAAATATTGAAGGGACCTGCGCTTCCTTGTACATTGTAAATATCGAAAGCGGAAGATATAAATATGAAATACAAAGAATAAATATGATATCCCTCGTTAAAGGTGATATCTTTTTTATGAGTGAAAACAGCTTGTATACCCATGTCATCAAAAAAGACAAAATAAGAACAGCGCAACATATCAGCGGATATATTACCCATTCTCCAAGATGATGCCCCCTGGGAGAGAAATATACAAAAGGAAGATATATTAATACAACCCACAAAGATACACTTAAAAGTGAATATGAATACATTCTGAGCGTTGGCATAATTAGAAATGAAGCATAAATGTTTTGTCTTTTCTGGCAGTATTATTACGTTGCCGCCACGAATCCGCAACAAAGAATTGCGAAAAGTGCGATTCTCCTAATAAATAGACGCTCGCGGCTGGCATTTTGTTGTGAGTTATCGGCATTTTGTTCCCAATACTGGAGAAAAAGCAGAGCCGCAAGGGGAATAAAAGAACTAAGCCAGTGCCGTTCCATGGATACACATATCATTTTAAACATTCGATAGGCCGCGTGTTTCTATAGTAATATGTTAATCGGAGTTTTTCTCCGTAATCATTATACACAAAGGAATATTCAATTCGTATGTCCCAGTTACTGGTTGGCATAGGCAAACAGGATAGACATAAATCCGATTCATCAATATCCGGGTAACTGCGATGTATGTAAGCTAAAAGCTCGGGCATGGCCAGATAATGGAGATGTATTGAGAAAAGAATGTATTCCAGCAATATTACTATAACGGATGCGCAAAAGAAGTCTGTAATTGTTTTTCTTATTTTCATACTCTTAATACTATTCTGCATAGGGGGGGGATAGCCTCGTTTTTTTACTCATTACAGGCTATAATGTCGTTGGGCTCTTTCCTCGAAAGATTGGGGGTCTCCATAATCTTTTTATATTGCATGCTCGGCTGCTTTTTTATTCGGGCTCATCGTTCTCCTGCGGGTAAGATGCACGGCGACCAACGTGGAAAGAACAGATAGCACCCCCAGAGTTTCATCTGTGCGGCAAAATTCTGCGTAGCTCACGGCATCGAGGCTGCGCTGCCAGGCCAGCTTTTCTTGCTCTTTGGCTGTGCGGTCGCGGTAAGCCTGCTCGCGGTAAGCAGCTCGCGCTTGTTCCAGCTGCGCCTGATGTTCTTTTACAGATGTGCGGGGGCTTACTCATTTGCGTGGATATTTCATTGTTCGTATACACATGAATCGCTTAACTCATCATAAAATGCCCTCCCATCACATTGATGAGAAATACGATAAGTAAGGGTAATAACAGCAGAATCAATGACAATAGTTTATTTTTCTGCTTAAAGAAGAACAACACCACGCATGTAATGAGTAACAGCAGCATCGCTAACAGATGAATCAACAACAGAGCATCATCTAGCGAAACGATAAATGCGAAAAAGAACATCGCAGGGAATTGCCAGGTATACAGCAAACTCATGCTTAATAGCGCTTGTTTTCTGAAAAAATAAAACGTCAGCACCGAGACTAACAGGCAAAAACTGATATTTAGAAGCAAATAAATCATTATTCTGTTATCAGGTTCAATTCGATAAAGGGCAGGACTTTTTTAGACGCTATACCATGTTGCACCCTTTGAGCGAGTATCTGTTTACGGGGCGTTTCGCTCTTGCTGTAGGATTGGGGGGAATTATATCAATTCCGACCCCTCTGTTCAAGCGTGGATGGCATTTTGTAGCGCGTTTCCTGCATTTTTGTGGCCGATGGCACAAAATCAGAGGCTGAAACCATCTCATAAAATCAGCCCATTGAATTTATTTTCTATTTTTTGCCACGCATCCTCGAGACATTTCTCCCTGGAGAACCAGAACTTCAACCTTGTGGAAAAACGGTTCGCCTGTTGCAACAGGTGTCGGGCTTGAAAGATGGCGCTAATCCACGCCGGGCTGAAACCATGGTCGTTCAAATATGGAGGCGTTTCCGGGTACCCCGTCCACTCCATTTCGCATACACAATCTATCTCCGCCGCAATGCTGTTGATAACGCGTTCAGCCACGCCAGGGAAAGAGTTCCGCTGTGATAACACGCTGGCGTACACCATTGCAATGACTTCATCCGCATACTGCCGGTGTGCTTCCTCTGTATCACAAAGAATGTCGATTTCCAGCTGATGCAAAAGCTCCACTCCTTTTTCAGAATACTCCTCCTTCGTCAATCCGGCTAGGGGCTCCAGGGTGTCGCGCCCCTCCTTCCAGTTACTACAGCAGTAGGAGACAAGCTCTTCAAAGGACATCAAGCCATGACGTCTTCCCCACAAAGCCGCCCCCACAGACAGCTTTGCCAAATGCTCTTCGCTCAGCCGGACAGGCAGTTGAAACTGCAGCGGATAACACCAAAAACCTTCGTTTTGCACCTCCATACTTGTACGATGTCATGTTACCAGAATCCGGAAAGCTCGGCAAGCTGTTAGTGCGGGAAAGCGCAAAGCGTCAGAGATGGAAGTCTCTACTGCATCATTGGGAGAATCCGAGGAAACTGCGGGCATCGGCAGCGCCTGAGGGCTGGATACCTGTTCGGCTTCATCGGGCGGTGCGGCACATGCGTTGGTGGTGCCATCAACGGGGTGCTGCTCGATCTGCTCGCAGGCGTTAACCTGGGCATCTTCCTCGGCCTGGGCAGAGGAAACTGTATTCTGCTGATTATCACTATTAATCATAATATTGTCCGTAGAGGATTATGCAGCTACCGGATTTCACAGTGTAAGGCCCTTTCTAAAAGAATCAATAAAAATCGCTTCGTGCCGCTCACTCAGCATAAATGACTAACGAACGGCAGGAAGAAAGTGAAGCGCGGGATAAGGGATTCGGCTTCGCGTTTGAGCTGTCGCCCTTGCTAAGGGGCTTCTCTCCGATACACCCACTCGGGCTGCCAAAACAGGCGAATTGTAATGTCAGGCGAGCCTGATTTTGAACGTGCGGTCGCAAATGCCCCTACAAACAGCGATTTTGGATTCCCAAAAGCGAAAGGGCTCATTGTTCCAACGCGGCGGCGCAAGAAATTTTGGCATTTAGAAAAATAAACATTGACATTTTTAGTGTATTGGTGTGTACTAAGCGTATCGGGAAGTGTACTAGAATGACCAATTCTGCATCACAGGTAATGTTCATGGGCAACTACGCCCACAAGCTGGACCCCAAAAACAGGGTGGCGGTACCGGCTGGGTGGCGTAGTGTGTATGGTCAGGAACTGGTGATGCTGGCCAGCAGCTACCACGATAAACTACCTATTCTCAAGTTCTATACGCAGGAGAGCTTTGCCACAAAACTGGACGAGATACGAGAGAGCGCTCTTGCAGCGGGACACGAGATGGGCGAGGTGGATGAGTACATAGGCAGCATAGCCGGACAGAGTTTCCCCGTGGAAGTGAACAACCAGGGCAAGCTCCTCATACCCAAAGCACAGCGCGAGTATCTGGGACTAAAAGACCAGGCTCAGCTGATAGGTCGGAACAAACATTTTGAAATCTGGAAGCCGAGCGACTTTGAGGCAGAGAACACGCCTCAACTCCGCAAGGAGAACCCGCTCGACAAGAAATTCCGCATGCTGTGATGAGTTGCCCGAAATCCATAACACGCGCAAGCGCCAAGCCCCCGCAAGGCACCTGTTACCGGGTGCTGATGTGGGAGGAGAGTGCCCTTTCGCCGGAAACCCTGAGGGGCTGGGAGCAACAGCGCAGAGAGCTGCTGGGGCGCATGCGGGATGCCGGCAGCAAGGGAGCCCGGGGTCTGCTCTCGCGACTGGAAAAGGAACTCAACGGCCTCACTGTCAGCATGCTCGAAGCCCCGCTGGCACAGGCACCCCGGGCGGCCTTTTCTTTCGCGCGCGCAGAGGCGCTGGGCGAAGCCCTGCAGGCGCACGATGCGGTGCTGGCCTACCGTCTGGGAGCCGCTACTGCCGAGGTACTGATGCAGATGGTGGGCGAGGAAAGTGTGGCCGACATGCTGGAGCGTTGGCAGGCAGCAACCCCCGGCATCGTCTGGTGCCGCCAGCCGTATGTGCAGGCCATGAGCGCTGCGGAGGGTGCACAGTGGCAGGCCGCATGCCGCGGCGAGGAAGAGGAAGCTGATACACCTGAGTACACCCCGGAGAATTTCCACCACATCACCGTGCTGCTGAAGGAAGCTGTGGAAGCACTGCAACCGGCCGAGGGCAAAGTAATGGTGGATGCCACGCTGGGCGGTGGTGGCCACACCGAGCAGCTGTTGCAGGCAGGCGCCGAGGTATGGGGCATCGACCAGGACCCCGCAGCGCGTGCTGCCGCCAAAGCCCGCCTGACACAGTACGGCGACCGCCTGCATGTGGTGGCCGGCAATTTCCGCAATGCGGTCGAAATGCTGCAGCAACGCGGCGTGGAACAGGTGGACGGCCTGCTGGCCGACATCGGCATCTCCTCCCCGCAGGTGGACTGCGCAGAGCGCGGCTTCTCCTTCCTGCATGAGGGGCCGCTGGACATGCGCATGAACCCCTCGTCCCCCCGCAGCGCAGCCGACATCGTCAACACCGCCCCCGAGAGCGAACTGGCAGACATCCTGTGGCAGTATGGCGAGGAACGAGCAAGCCGCGCCATTGCACGCCGAATCGTGCAAGAGAGAGCCAAAGCGCCCATCACCACCACCACGCAACTGGCAGACATCATTGCCGGCGTGCTGCCCCGCAAAGGGAAGCAGCACCCCGCCACCCGCAGCTTCCAGGCTCTGCGCATTGCCGTGAACGATGAGCTCGGCGCACTGGAAGCCTTGCTGGAGAGCGGGCTAAGCCTGCTGAAAAGCGGCGGACGCTTTGCCGTCATCACCTTCCACAGCCTCGAAGACCGCGCCGTAAAGCGCTATTTCGAACACGTCTGCAAGCCCGAAATCGACCGTCCGGAGTGGCCGGCACCCCGTCCGAATCCGGCCTATGCCGCACGGCTTGTGTACCGCAAACCCCTTTCCCCGTCCGAGGCGGAACTTGCCGCCAATCCCCGCTCACGCAGTGCCAAGCTGCGCGTCATCGAAAAACTTTAACCGCACATTCAGCCTCTCATCTCCTCATGTTTTCCCCCAAACGCAAACCTTCATCACGCTACGCAGAACGCATCAGCTGGGTTTTCCTGGTATGGATGGTCATATTTGCCGTAGTTGCCTCCAGTGGCGGCGTGACATACGCCGTGCTTAAAAACCGGCAAGTCGCCGTCAAGACGGAAATCAACAAGCTGCAGCGCGAGATTGCCATCTGCCGCATGAATACGAACCAGTACCGGGCCAAGGCCAACGTGCAGGCTAACCGCTGGACCATGCGCAGCCGCCTGCAGCGCGACAACTCAGCCCTGCGCGACATCAACATCAACCAGATTGAGTTCTCCCGCACCCTGCGGGAAACCGAGGGCATGCGTGCTACAGCCGCCCGCTGAGCCGTGTTGCCTGCTACGATAACGCCATGAAAACCAAAATTCCATTTGCCGGACGCTGCTTTTGGCTTGGCCTTGTCGTACTTGCCCTTTCCTGCTGGATTGCCTGGCGCCTGGTAGAGCTGCACATCATCAACAGCGATGTACTGCGTACCACTGTATCAGAACAACTGATAGAAAAAGAGCGCATTCCGGCAGAACGCGGCATCATCATGGACCGCAACGAGGAAATCCTCACCAACAACATCCAATCCACAGAGCTGATAGCAGACCGCTACCACCTGCGTGAGATTACGGCCGTGGTGTACGGCCTTGCCTACAATCAAGTGAGCAACAGCGAAAAATGGCAGAAGGAAAAAGACCCCGCCAAGCGCCGTAAAATGGTAGCCCGGGAGCGCAGCCGCCTGCTGGAACTGGCTCAGCGCGAACTCACCAAAGACGAACGCGCCGAACTACGCCGCCAGATTAAAAGCAGCGATGCCAACGCCAACCGCCTGGCTGAGTTCGACCCGGAAAAATGCGCGACCCTGTTCCGAGCGCACGACGAGCTGGTGGCCGAAATTCTCTACCCCTTCCTGCAGCACATAGAAATACGGGAAACCGAAGTGCTGGAACCGGAAAAAACGCTTACCCGCAAGGGCAAGCGCATTACAATTCCGGCAAAGGTGGAAGAACGCGTGCGCTACACCACCCGGCAGGACATCATCGACATGATAGCCCAACCCGAAGTGGAGGCCTTCAACAAAGAGGCCGAAGCCCGGGGAGAAAAGAAACGCGGCTTCCGCATGCAGATTCCGCTTGCCCGCGGTCTTTCCATCGAACTGGCAGAGCAGATTAAAGATGCCCTCAGAAAAGCCAATGTACGCGGTATCATCGTGCAGAATGAGCTGCGGCGCAGCTATGTGATGCCGGAGATGCTCAGCCATGTGGTGGGCTACGTGGACTCCGAGAACAAGGGAGCCGGCGGCGTGGAGGCCGTGTTCAACAGCTATCTGTCCGGCACAGATGGCCTCCGGGAGTACCGCCACAATGCCCGCGGCCAGGTGCTGCCCAATGAAGACGACCGCTATCTGCCCCCCAAGCACGGGCTAAACCTGCGCCTTACCATCGACATGCGCCTGCAAACCATCTGCGAGCAGGAACTGGACAAAGGCATGAAGCACTTCCACGCCCGCCGAGGGTGCATGATTGTGGTGGATCCCAAAACCGGGGATATTCTTGCCATGGTAAGCCGCCCGGCCATCAACCTCAACACCAAGGAACTCATCACCCACGAGGGCACCTTCAAGCGTGGTACGATTAAAGATGATAAGGGTAACCCCGTGACCGGCGACTTTAACTTTGCCTGCCAGGCCCGCTACGAGCCGGGGTCCACCTTCAAGGTAGTAGCCGCCGGCACAGCTGTGGACAACAAGATTATGGGCATCAATACCGTCGTGAGCAGCTCCCCCTTCTCCGTGGGCGGCGGCAGTAAGCCCATCAACGACGGGCGTTTCCACTACGGGCCGCTAACCGTGGGGCAAATGCTCAAGAAATCCAGTAACCCTGCGGCAGCACGCGTGGCACTGGCCTGCAAATGGCCGCTCTACAAGGAATACGTGGAGCGCTTCGGTCTCACCAAAAGCACCGGCATCGACCTGCCCAGCGGTGGAGCCTGCCTGCTGGCCAATGGTAACCACATCGTGAACTTCTCCCGTATTGCCTACGGCTATTCCGTCTCCGTGTCCCCCCTGCACATGGCCATGGTGTATGCCACCATTGCCAATGATGGTGTGCGCATGAAACCGCGCCTCATCGACAGTATCATCACAGCAGACGGCTCGGTATACGACGAGTGCAAGCCGCAAGAAGTGTGCCGCGTGATGTCCGAAAGCACTGCCAGAGCCCTGCGCGGAGCCCTCGAAACCGTCACGGAAAAGAAAGGCCCGGCCGGCCGAGGCACTGCCACCCAGGCAGCCATCCCCGGTTTCCGCATCGGCGGCAAAACCGGCACCGCCAAGAAAGTAAGCAGCAGCGGTAAATACTTCGACAACCTCTACATCGTCTCCTTCGCAGGCGTTCTGCCCATCGATAACCCTCGCCTTGTAGTCATGACCGTTATCGATGAGCCGCACCCACGCGACTGCAACGCCGGCGGCGGCACCGTGGCGGCACCCATTTTCCGAGCGGCAGCAGAACGCTTCATCAACGTCCTTAACCTCCAGCCCAGTGACCCGGCAGCCTACGAGAAATACCTGGCAGAAAAAGCCGAGTCCCGGCCACAACAGTAAGATTATACACAACACAAGCACACATCACCATGAACAGCAAAAAACTCTTCTCCGTGCTTCCCGGAGCCATCGTGACAGGCAAGCTCAGCAAGCCGCTCACCGCGCTCACCGATGACAGCCGCCGTGTAAGCCCCGGCTGCTGCTTTGTAGCCGTCAAGGGTACACAATTTGATGGCCACAGCGCCATAGACAACGCCATTGCAGCCGGAGCCAAAGCGATTGTGGCAGAGACCCCCTGCCCGGCCGGAGCCGAGGCAGCCGGCCTATGCTGGGTACAGGTGAAGGACACCCATCTGGCCAATGGTCTGCTCATGAGCGCATGGAACGACACTCCCTCCGACCGTCTCATCGTCCTTGGCGTAACCGGCACCAACGGCAAAACAACCATCAGCTACCTCACCAACGCCATCTTCCGTGCAGCCTGGCAGAAAGCCGGACTCATCGGCACCATCCTCTACGACAACGGCGCTGGCCGCGTGCCCTCTCACAACACCACGCCCGGTTGCGCCGAGCTGCAGCGCATGCTGGCCGACATGGTGAAAAACGGCTGCCGCGCCTGCGCCATGGAGGTATCCTCCCATGCACTGCACCAGCAGCGCACCGCCGGCTGCAACTTCCGTGTAGGTATTTTCACCAACCTTACCCAGGACCACCTGGACTACCACGGTACCATGGAGGAATACTACGAGGCCAAGAAACTGCTCTTCACCCGTATGGCCGAGAGCGGCGTACCCAAGGCCACAGCCGTTATCAACGTGGATGATGAATACGGCCGCCGCCTGGCAGAGGAACTGCGCCCCATCATGCGCGTGCGCACCTTCGGCACGGCAAAGGACGCCGACTTCTGTGCCGAGCCCCGCATCGTCTCTCTCAAAGGCAGCCAGTATGAGCTCCGCTACCAGCAAAAGATTTACCTGGTGCGTACCCCGCTTATCGGCGAGTTCAACCTGAGCAACAGCCTCGCCGCCCTGGCCGGTGCCGTGGCCGCCGGCATTAACATACGCGATGCCATTGCCTGCCTGGCACAGTCCCCGCAGGTACCGGGCCGCATGGAGTTGGTGAGCAGCGTCAACAACGTGCAATGTTTTGTAGACTACGCACACACCCCCGATGCCGTGGAGAATGTGTGCCGCACCATGAAGCAGCTCTGCCGCCAGGGACGCGTATTCACCGTGTTCGGCTGCGGCGGCGACCGCGACAAAACAAAGCGCCCCCTCATGGGCGAAGCCGCTGCCCGCTACAGCGACGTGTGCATCGTCACCAGCGATAACCCCCGCACAGAAGACCCCGAGCAGATAATCGATGAGGTTATGCCCGGAATCCCCAAAGAAAAACAGCACCGCATCACCGACCGCGAGGAAGCCATTCGCGCCGCCCTGCAGAATGCTCGCCCCGGCGACTGCGTACTCATAGCCGGCAAGGGGCATGAGAATTACCAGATTTTTGCGGACGAAACCATCACCTTCTCCGATTCCGCCGTTGTGCAGAAATACTACGAGGAGAAAAACCCCGAGGGCCGCAGCGTGCCCTCCCGCAAACCCGAAGGCAAAAAATAACCCACCCATCCCATGCAGAGCATCGCCATCAGTGACCTCATCTCCGCCACCGCCGGACAGGCCGTGGCTACAGGCAGCCGCACCATTACGGCCGGCCTCACGACCGACAGCCGCAACGTAGTGCCCGGCAGCATCTTCCTGGCCCTGAGCGGCGAGCGCTTCGATGGCAATACATTCGCCGCAGCCGCATCAGAAAATGCTGCTGCCGTAGTCGTGAGCCGCCTGGAGGGGGATTACCACCCGGACTGCACCGTTGTGCTGGTGCCGGACACCCTCACGGCGCTGCAGGAACTTGCCCTGTGGTGGCGAGGCCAACTGGCACCGCTGCATGTAGTGGGACTCACCGGCTCCAGCGGCAAGACCAGCACCAAAGACATGTGTCTTTCCGTGCTCTCTCAGCACTTCAATGCCATTGCCACCAAAGGCAACCTCAACAACCACATCGGCACCCCGCTGAGCATCCTCAGCGCCGAAAAAGGAACCGAGGCCGCCATCTGGGAGATGGGCATGAACCACGCCGGAGAACTGGCACCACTCTGCCGCATGACTCAGCCGCGCATCGGCATCATCACCACCATCGGCTCCGCTCACCTGGAGTTCCTGGGCAGCCGTGAGGCCATCGCGGAGGAGAAATGCACCGTAGCCCGAGCCCTGCCGGAAGACGGCTACATGATATACCCTGCCACGGATGACTTTGCCGCCACCATCGCAGCCAGCACGAAGGGTACTCCCCTGCCCGTGGGCGGATGCGACAGCCCGGTGCGAGCGCTCAATGTACGCACCACCGCCTCCGGCACCAGCTACGACCTGCACATTGAGGGAGCGGGCGAGGTGCGCGTCAACCTTCCCGTACCCGGAGCCCACATGGTCAGCAACAGTCTGCTGGCTGCCGCTGCCGGCTGGAAGCTGGGCTGCACCCTGCAGCAGATTGCCGATGGGCTCTCTACCTCCACCCTCACCAGAGGCCGCCTGAGCTGCAAAGAGGTGGATGGCTTCACCGTGGTGGACGACACCTACAATGCCAACCCCGAGAGTATGAAAGCCGCCCTGCACACGGTCTCCGCTCTGCGCGGCCCCAAACGCTGCATTGCCGTGCTGGGCAAAATGGGCGAACTGGGTGAAGGCGGCATTGCCGCCCATGCAGAAATAGGTATGTGCGCTGCCGGACTGGGCTACGCCGCCGTTGTTGTTGTAGGCCCGGAATGCGCCGAAACACTGGCACTGTGCGAAGCAGCGGCAGAAAGCACCCCGGCAATACTGGTCAGCACGCCGGACGAAGCCGCTACCGCCCTGCGCCACCTCATGGAACCGGGCGATGCCCTGCTCTTCAAAGGCTCCCGCTCCGCCGGAATGGAGCGCACCATGTACGAACTCTTTCCCACCCTTAACCCCACCAAGTAAATTATGCTACAACTTTGTGACACCAACCCAATGATTCTGGCCATTCTTGCTGTGGTCATTCCCTTTGTCGGCTCATTACTTATTGGCCCCCGGCTCATTGCCATGCTGCGCGCCATGAAGGCCGGCCAACCCATCCGCGAGGCTCGCAAGGGTGTGCTTGCCCCTGAGCACAGCAGCAAAGTAGGCACCCCCACCATGGGCGGTCTTATGCTTATCGGCCTGGTATTGCTCACCGCCCTGCTGGTGTGCGATTTATCGGACCCGCGCATTCAGTGCTGCCTCATCGTCACAGCCATCACAGCCTTCCTCGGCTTCCTCGATGACTACGCAAAAATCACCAAAAAGAGCACCGACGGCGTAAGCGGCTGGTTTAAAATTGCGTTGCAATTCCTGGCCGCAATCGGCTGCGCTGTATACCTGTACATGGTCTGCCCGCAAGTGTGCAACATCCTCGTTCCTTTCTACGGTACGGTTGACATCGGCTGGTGCTTCATTCCCCTGGCCATCCTCGTCATTATCGGTACCTCCAATGCCGTAAACCTGACCGACGGTCTCGATGGCCTGGCCAGCGGCTGCATGATTCTCTCCGCCTTATCGTTCATCATCATTACCTCTCACATGCCGGAACTCATCTCCGTTATGCCCACTTTCCTGTGGCCCATCGTGGCAGCCTGTGCCGGGTTCCTGTGGTTCAACTGCAACCCGGCCCGAGTCTTCATGGGTGACACCGGCTCCCTGGCGCTGGGTGGAGCCCTGGGCACCGTAGCCGTCTGCAGCGGAACGGAACTGCTGCTGGTCATCATCGGTGGCGTGTTTGTAGCTGAAGCTCTTTCCGTCATGATTCAGGTGGGCTGGTTCAAATTCACCCGCATTAAGTTTGGCGAGGGGCGCCGCTTCTTCCGCATGGCTCCCATCCACCACCACTTCGAGAAGGGTGGGCTGAGCGAAACCCAGGTATGCATCCGTTTCTGGATTGTGGCAGGTATCCTGGCATTCGTCGGCATGGTTCTATTTTTCTCTTGCCTCGTTCACTAAACTGTAGTACAATCACCCGCCCCCCTCCGCCATGAATCTCACCGGTAAAAAAATAGCAGTTCTCGGATGCGGCCGCAGTGGCGTGGCCGCCGCTCGCCTAGCTCTTGCCAAAGGCGCAGCAGAGGTGTGTATTTTCGACTCCAATCCCCAGGCCACCTGCGCCGATGCCTCCCTCTGCTTCGTACCGGGTGCCGGCGAACAGGCCGCCCAGGCTTTCGCCCCCGACCTTGTGGTGCTCTCCCCGGGCATCGAGGCCGATATCCCCTGGACGCAGGCCTTCACCTGCGCCGGTGCACCCATCATAGGTGAGATAGAGCTGGGCTACCGGTACTTCACCGGCCGCATCATCGCCATCACCGGCACCAACGGCAAAACAACAACAACCGCCCTGCTGGAGCACATCCTGCTGCAGGCCGGCCGCACCGCCAAAGCCTGTGGCAACTATGGCTACCCCCTCTGCGAGCTGGCCTTGCTGCCCGAGCAACCCGAATTCGCCGTACTGGAGGTTTCCTCCTTCCAGATGGAAACCATCATCGACTTCCGCCCGGAGGTGGCCATCTGGCTCAATTTTGCCCCCGACCACATGGATCGCTACACCCGGGTGGAGGATTACTTCAACGCCAAGTTACGCGTGTTCGAGAACATGAGCCGGGAGCAGCTCGCCATCGTGCGCGTGGGCGAAGACCTGCCGGGTCTCACCCCGCGTGTGGTCGAGTTCTCTTCCGTATCCCGGGACGGCCAGCTGTACTACAAAGATGGCTCCATCATGGAGGGCGACAAGCCCCTCACCCTACTGCGAGGCACCACCCTGGAGCAGGCTCACAATGCCGAGAACGCCATGGCTGCCACCCTTGCCTGCCGCGCCATCGGCCTGAGCGACGAGACAATTTCTGCCGGTCTGTGCAGCTTCTGCCCGCCCGGCCACCGCTGCGAAACCGTAGCAGAGATGGACGGCGTGCTGTGGCTCAATGATTCCAAGAGCACCAACCTGCATTCCACAGAAGCTGCCGTACGTTCCCAGACCCGCCCTATCATTCTGCTGGCCGGCGGTAAAGACAAAGGACTGGACTACACGTCCATCAACCCCATGCTGGCAGAAAAGGCTCGCTGCTGCATCGTGTTCGGCCAGATAGCCGGTCAGCTGGTGGACACCTTCTCCCCCGTATGCCGCACCATCCGTGTAGCCACCGTGGACGAGGCCGTATCTGCCGCAGCCAAGGAAGCGCAGGCCGGGGATGTCGTACTCTTCTCCCCCGGCACCTCGTCTTTCGACCAGTTTACCGGCTATGTTCAGCGTGGCGAGTGTTTCCGCGCAGCTGTTCTCAAAACTCTCAATCTTTAATCATTTCAGCCCCCTCACCGCATCATGAAGCAGCGTTCTTACTCTCCTTACAAATCCTCCGAAATGGCTCGCGTCAAACCGCGCAAACGCAGGTTTTTCGCCTTCATTGACCGTAACCTGAAACGCCCCAAGCGCAATTATACAGAAACCGGTCTGGTGGAAGATGCCACCAGCAGCACCACCGTCGTGCGCATGATTGTGTGCCTGCTGCTCATTCACCTGCTCGTCATCGGCGGCGTTATTCTGCACGGCAAAATGAAATCTGCAGATGCCGGCCCCATTGCAGCCCCCACCATCACCGCACCGCCGACCCCGGTAGTGGCTGCTGAGCCCGCGCAGAACGATGTGTTGCCCCAGCCCGTAGATGGTCCTGTGGCCAACCCCGTACGTACAGAGGAAAACCACATCACCCAGGCACCGGAACAACCCGCCGAAGCTACCACGGCACCTGTCATCAGCGAGCCGGAAATCGTAGCCCCCGTTGTGGCTGTCCCCGCCGAGCCGGAGCAGCCCGCCGAAGCCACCACAGCAGAACCGGCTCTGGTGCGCCACCTCGTCGCCTCCGGCGAGACGCTCTACGGCATCGCTGCCAAACACCAGACTACCGTGGAAGCCATCCGTAAGGCCAACCCCCAGGTGCGTAACAGCAACATCATCTCCGGCACTTACCTCAACATCCCCGTCAAAGCAGACTCCGAAGCAGGCCGCCAGATTGCCGCACAACAGGCAGCCGCAGCCGCAGATGAAGCAGCCAAGTCCTATACCATCAAGCGTGGTGATACACTGGCACGCATTGCCCGCAAGCACAAAACAACCGTGGCAAAACTCATGGAGCTCAACAACATCCCCAAGGGTAAGGAGGGCGCCATCCGCGTGGGCGATACCCTGCGCGTTGCCCAGTAATCCCCTGGTATCCCCCGGCACATGTCCACCCGTCTGAGCATTATCTGCATCTGGGTCTGCTTCATCACGCTGCTCATTCTGGGCATCATGATGGTTGCCAGCACCGGACTCTGTGCCCCCGTGGGCGAGGGTGAAGACCCGGCCGATTTCCTTATCAAGCAAAGCCGTTTTGCCCTGCTGGGGCTGATTGTCGCGGTAGGCGTAAGCTTCTACGACTACCACAAGTTGCGTAACTGGATATACAGCATGTGGATTGTGCTGGTCCTCATGCTCATAGGCTGTTACCTGCCTTTCATCGGCATGAATATCAACGGCGAAAACCGCTGGATTAACCTTGTCGTCTTCAGCTTCCAGCCCAGTGAGCTGGCCAAGAGCGTCCTCATGATCTGCCTGGCACACTGGTACACCACGCATCGCGAAGTTGCCGGCACCTTTGTGGATGGCTTCGTCAAGCCCTGCCTCATTTTCGGCATACCCATTGCCCTCATCTTCTGCGAGAAGGACATGGGCACCGCGGCCGCACTGGGCATGGCCTGCTTCTGTGTGATGTTTGTTGCAGGCACACGCAAGTGGATTCTACTGCTCTGCCTGGTGATGTGCTGGCTCATGCTCTACGACCAGGCAACGGACAGCGCCAACCGTCTGGAACGTATTTTTGCCTGGTTTGACCCCGAGGCTTACAGCCAGGGGGCTGGCCGCCAGCAATGGATTTCCATCCTGGCCTTCGCCCGGGGCGGTGCCTGGGGTGTCGGGCTGGGCGACGGCATCGAGAAGTTCGGCAACCTGCCCTTTGCCCACACAGACTTTATTTTTGCCGAAATCGGCGAGGAATGGGGCTTGGTGGGCACGGCCGGTGTCCTCTTTCTCTTCACCATGATGACGATTGCCGGCATCCTGCTGGCGCTGCAGACGAACGACACCTTTGGCCGCCTGCTGGCAGTGGGGCTGGTCTGCACCATTTTCTGGCCGGCCATGCTCAACATGATGGTTGTCACCTCCATGCTGCCGAACTCGGGTCTGCCGCTGCCCTTCATCAGTTATGGCGGCACCAACCTCGTGCTGACTATATTTGCCATTGGCCTGCTTACTAGCATACAGCGTCATACGCCCACCAAAAAGGAAGTGTACTGGCCACTGCGCCGCTTACAACAGAACAAGTCATGAACAAGCCCCTCAATATCATCATTGCCTGCGGTGGTACAGGCGGCCACCTTTTCCCCGGCATCGCCGTAGCTCAGCAGCTCCGCAATATGGGGCACCGCCCCGTGCTGCTCATTTCCCGCAAAGAGGTGGATGCCGACGCCTCCCGCAAATACGGTGATCTGGAGTTCCATACCGTGCAGGCTATCGCCAAGCCGCCCACCTTCTCCCTCCGCATGCCCGGCTTCCTCTGGAAGATGCTGCGCTCCTGCCTCACCTGCCGCAGCATCATCCGCCGCGAACACGCAGACGCCGTCATCGGCATGGGCGGCTTCACCTCCATGCCCCCCATCCTTGCCGCCCATTACATGGGGCTGCGCACCTTCGTGCACGACAGCAACGCCATGCCCGGCAAATCCAATCGCCTGACGGCCCGCTGGTGCTCGGCGGTCATGGTCGGGCTCAAAGAAGCCGTTGCCCACTTCCCCGGTAGCCGCTGCATCGTGACGGGAACCCCCGTGCGCGAGGAATTGCTGCACCTGCCCACGCAGCAGGAAGCCCGCCGCACCCTGAATCTCCCGCAGGATAAACCCGTCATCCTGGTGACCGGTGGCTCCCAGGGAGCAAAAAATCTCAACAGCATGCTCATCGAGGCTGCCAAGGCAGACCCCGCTGTTCACTACCTCGTCATCGCCGGCAAACTGGACTACGAGCGCGTGAGCACCCTGGCTGCCGGTGCCCCCAACATCAGCGTTATGGGCTTCTGCTCCGACATGCCCGCCGCCTATGCTGCGGCAGATGGCGTCATTGCCCGCTCCGGTGCCTCCACCCTCACAGAGTTGTCCTTTATCGGCAAGGCTTGCTTCCTGGTGCCCTTCCCCTTCGCTGCGGATGACCACCAGACCTGCAATGCCCGAGTCTTTGCAGATGCCGGCGCCGCCCGCATGTGCCAACAGAGCGAGCTCACAACGGAAAAAGTACATGAGTTTGTGCATAGCGTCATCCTGAACACCGCCGCCCGCTCCGCCATGGAAACCGCCATGCGCGCACAAGCCCGCCCGGATGCCGCCGAGGCTATTGCCCGCGCCATTATCGGCAACTGAACAAGCCATGCCTGCCCCCTTCGACATAGCCGTCATCGGCGGTGGCCACGCCGGCATCGAGGCTGCCCTGGCCGCAGCGCGCCTGGGTGGGCGGGTCGCCTTCATCACACACGACCTCGATTCCATCGGCCAGATGAGCTGCAACCCCGCCATCGGCGGCCTGGCCAAGGGGCACATCGTGCGCGAAATCGATGCCCTCGGCGGCGCCATGGGGCTCAATACGGATGCCACGGCCATCCAGTTCCGCATGCTCAATGCCAGCAAGGGCCCCAGCGTGCGGGCCCCGCGCGCCCAGTGCGACAAACTGGCCTACCGCGCCCGCATGAAGTGGGTTATGGAGACAGCCCCCGGAGTGCAACTGGTACAGGGAGACGCAGCCGAAATCGTTACGGACAACGGCCGCGTTGTCGGCGTCACCACCACCTGGGGCCAGAAGATTGCCGCCCGTGCCGTGGTACTCTGCAGCGGCACCTTCATGCGCGGCCTTCTCCACGTCGGCATGGACCACCTGCCCGGCGGCAGACTGGGAGCAGCCCCCACCGGCATCTCCGCCTGCCTGGCAAAACTGGGGTTCCCGCTTGCCCGCTTCAAGACCGGCACCTCCCCCCGTATCAAAGGCTCCACCATCGACTTTGCGGCCCTCGAAATCCAGCCCGGAGATGAGCCGCCCCCCCTCTTCAGCAACATCTCCCGCCAGGTACTGCACCGCGATACCGAGCCGCACTGCACCCTCAACTACCTGGCAGACCCTGACTTCTGCCTGCAGCAGCTCTCCTGTGGTGCCACCTACACCAACGAGCGCACACACGATATCATACGCACCAACCTGCAGTACAGCCCCCTCTTCGGCGGCGTCATCGAGGGTACCGGCCCACGCTACTGCCCCAGTATCGAAGACAAGGTCGTGCGCTTCGCCGAAAAGGAACGCCACCAGATATTCATAGAACCCGAGGGGCGCAGCACAGACGAGTATTACCTCAACGGCCTCTCCTCCAGCCTCCCCTTCTTCGTACAGCAGGATATTGTACACAGCATCCCGGGACTGGAACATGCAGAACTCATACGCCCCGGCTATGCCGTAGAGTACGACTACGTCCCCCCCACAGAGCTGCACCCTACGCTGGAGACCAAACGCATACGCGGCCTCTACTTTGCCGGCCAGATTAACGGCACCAGCGGCTACGAGGAGGCTGCCGGCCAGGGTCTGCTGGCCGGGGCCAACGCCATGCTCGCTCTCCGGGGACGCGAGCCTCTCATCCTGCGCCGCGACCAGGCCTACCTCGGCGTCATGGTGGACGACCTCGTCACCCGCGGCACAGACGAGCCCTACCGCATGTTTACCAGCCGGGCAGAGATGCGGCTCCTGCTGCGCCAAGACAATGCAGACTTACGCCTTTCCCCGCTCGCTGCCGAACTCGGCCTGCTCTCCCCGGAGCGAGGCAAAGCTGCCACCGAACGCCTGCGGGCTATTCACGAAGGCGTGGAACTCACCCGCAAGGTCAAAGTGGAACCCGGCGTCAACCTCAACCTCTGGCTCCGACGCCCGGAAAACGACTGGCGCAACCTCCCACCTCAACTTCTCAGCACTTTCCCAGCAGATTTGTGGGAACCCATCGCTATCGAGGTCGTCTACGCAGGACACATCGACCGCATGCGCGTCACCGCAGAGCGCATCCGGCGACAGGAGGACAAGCGCATCCCCTCCGACATCGACTACAACGCTATCCCCGCCATGAAAACCGAGGCTCGCCAGCGCCTCAACCGCATCCGCCCCGGCACCATCGGCCAGGCCTCGCGCATCCCCGGTATCACCCCGGCAGATATAGCCCTGCTCCTCGTGTGGCTCAAAAAATAAGCGCACGTCGCTCGCCCCGTCCGGCAACCTCGCCGGAAAAAACATCTGCGGAATCATAATCGGGAACTACCCCCTTTTATTTTTCCGCCGTGCACACATCTTCTGCAAAATAGCCGGCGCATTCTGCATAAGCGCATTACTACACCTTGTCAAAGTTTTCGTTCCTTAACACCCTTAACAGATACTTTCCGCCGACATGTGGAAACCTAACAAAAACAATAAACGCGTCATCTTCAATCTGTCCGGCAGTATTCCACGCACGCTCATAGGACGAAATGGTGCGCGTCTGTACGACATACCGGGTGTCATTTATCCTCGTAAAATGCTCAATCAACAATCTCATCACCCTCACCTCAAAAAAGAAATCCTGCAAACCATGCCGGACTGGGCTATCACCACCAAACAAGCCTCCCATATCCTGCGCTGCGGGCGTTCTCATACCAGAGCACTGCTGCATCGCCGGAATATATGCTCTTGTTATGTGCAGCTCACAGGTGGTCGCATCTGCACCTGCTGGCACAAAATCCAGGTTATGCAACTTGCAGAACAACGCAACGCCCCACCGGAACTCCCGATTGAGCAACTCCTTTCCATACGCGAGGCCACGCAGCTTGTCGGTGTATCGCGCAGCACCTTCACTCGCTACGTCAAACTCGGCCTGCTGAAACGCTATAGTCTGCGTAGGCAGTCCCCCGGCATGGGGCAACGCATCAACAGCTTCTTCAAAAAATCTCAGGTAGAGCATCTCCTCACCATGCGTAAATACATATTCAGCAAAAAACCACGCAGGCAAGCCACGCACGCCCCGGAAAATGCCACTCATTCCGCCCCCCTCAACTCCGGCGAGCACCCCTGACCACCATCTGTTGCCCATATCGACAAGACTAGTGCCTCAAGCCGATGGCAGCTATCGCTCGCCCGAGGGGGGCGTAGCTGTACTCGCGCTGAGCCACCAGAGTCGTGCCGCGATGGTAAGCCATGTCGGTGCGCTTCTCACAAAAACAGTATATCTTTATATTTCAAAGGCACTAGCGCCGCTATCAGTCGCCTAACGCTCAGCAGTGGTATCCATTTTTTCGCCAACAGGCGTGCAAATATAAAATAATACTAAATTTGCAACATCCGACTTCATTCCCCAGGCCTTCTGCTGATTGCAATCGTTATCTTGCGACATGCGGAAAAAACAGAGCTTGCGACCAAGACTAAACCGAATATTTTCGCTTTCCTGGCTTGCTTTCCATAGAAAATGAGATAAAATGCAAGAAAGTATGGAAATAGTCGAAAGGTCTCCCTTCTCATGCGTCTATATGCATAGAAGTATACCACCATCGAAATCATCGAGCTCAAAAAATGAGCGTTACTAGCACCATATCGAAAGCCATCAACTAAATAGCCCCCTTATATGAAGGAATATGATATCTTTATATTGATGTTATATATTTTATTCATTTTCCCAGCACTATCTGTCATGTTACCGATTCATTGCATATCATGTAATCGAAGAAAAGCAGCAGGTAATAGTAGGACTTATTTTTCTATCTCGCTTCCTCTGAGAACTGGATTTTATACTTGGTTTTCTCTCATAGTGTTCGAATTACTAGTAAAATTAGAATGGACTTATTTTTTAGTTTATTTTCATCTATATCTACTACCCTTACTATTAATCTATTATTTTTCTATATATACTATAATATATATTCTTACGATTATATTTAAGTTTATAAAAAAAGTGTTATTTTCCAAAGAATTCTTTTCATCCTTTTGAAAATAACACTTTGGATATTATAATCAAAATGATATCATTAAGAATTTCTTACTAGAATTTCATATATGTAATGAATCTTCGATTCTTTTTGAAATATCAACTTTATAATGAAATGTTTTTTCACACAATGTCAAGAATGATGTATTTGGTGGGATATTGAGGAAAAATGCTGCCAAATTTCGAACTCCGACCTGCCATGAATCTGTCGGATTATCTCTATGTTTTACATTAAACTCGTCCTCAATATATATAGTCGCCCTATAGTTACATATATTTAGATTTTCACTTGTCTTACTTAATAGAAAACCTCCATAAATACTATAATCGCCTAAAACGCTGGATTCTGAGCCACTGTCCGTGATACGTTTAGGCCTCGAATATTGAACTTTGTCAAAGATTTTCTTTTCAATAAGTGCAACTAATGCATTATATATTAACGTTTCTGCTTCTTTCTTGTATCTACTAGAAGTTTCATTTAATAAATCCAAATCAAATTCTACAGGCTCTCCGTCGCCCCAATATAAATGATAAAACATTTGACTACTTAGGCTTGCCTTATTAGAAGCTTCAATCTTTTTTTATTTATGCTTCTATCATATGAGTACGCAGGCACCAAATCATCGTGTAGCTCTACTAATACGTAGTTGCCTAAAATATCAATATTGTATACAGGACTACCTTTGCAATATTGATATAGATTATTTGATAGAGTTAATATTCTATCTCTTTGAAGCCAATTAGCGAGAGCTTTATCATAATATCTCCAATTATAATACACCAGCCCCAGTTCACTATCCCATACCTCACTGCTCCACTGGATGGGTTGTTCTACATTGCCTGTAGAGGTTACCCGCCCGAAGGGGGGTGTAGGTGTAGGAGGTGGTAATGGCGCCGGCGGTGGAGTACAGCTCACAGATGTTCTTGGTGAGATCCCAGCCGTAGGTGTACCAGGTGCCGTTGATTTGAATGGCCAGCGGACGGGTGGCGACGGGTTGATTCGCCGGCACCCCATTGCCGGCTCACCCCATGCGGGGCAAACTCGCTTTGCGGTTTGTCCAATCCCCCTCCGAGCCCTCGGGGGCTTTGAGTGGGGTCCCAGGTGATATACCAGAGGTCCGGGTGATAGCTGCGGGTAAGGTCGCTGCAGGCAATTTGCAGATAGCCACGGTAGATGTAGCGCTGGTGGAGCGTTACACTGCCGTTGACTGTCACCTTCTTGTAGGCTCGGCGCCCCATCGAATCGTAGGAGCATTCCACCACAGTGCCGGAGTCGGTATTCGTGA
>JAFQGF010000018.1 GCA_017415555.1 Akkermansia sp. | reverse complement strand
TGGTGACTGAGTACCTTATCTGGATTCTGTTTGTTGCGTTCCGTCTGTGTTAAGAGTCCGCGCCCCTCTCCGGGCAACCGGGGCGGGGCAAATCTTTTTTTCGATAAATGCTTGACTTAACCGCTGCATTCTGTTTTAATGTCGCTTGACGGGAAACCGTCCTTCCATCAGTGGAAGTGTTTATCATTTATTTACAAAAAGCCCGCCAGTGTTGCCGCACTTATGGCGGGCTTCTCTTTTGCCCTGATTCCTCCTGCATTCCGCGACATCCTGCAAGACTGATTTTCCGCTGTAGCCTGATGGCGCGTGCCGTAGGTGCGACATCGAACCACGCAAAAAGCGGTAACTTCTCACCGCAAAAGCGGTAAGTTCCAACAGCAAGAAAATTGCAACTCGCTAGAGCAAAGCGCATAACGTAAACGCAAAAACCGCCCGCCCCGGAAGCAAGGGCGAGCGGCTGACTGGATTTCATGGACTGGAAAATGATTTATTCCCCGCGTATAATGCGACCGTTTATTATACCTCTGGCCATTTGTTTTGCAAACAGGATACAGGCATTTTCTATATATTCTTCAAAGCTGATGCCCTGTTGTTCTGCTGCTTTGTCAAGTATTGGCAGGATTTCCGCTGGGATTGTTAAAGATGGAGTAAAGGGGATAGGCTCAGGGACGACTCCATTATTTATTGCTGGATAATAAACCGCTTGGGGATTAAATCCTCTATCTTTTAATGCAAGCATGATATGCCGCTTGAGCTGTTCAGATACAGGCTTAGAGTCTGCAAGAGATTTCCGAAGCGTAACATACGCGACCCCTAGAATCTCGGCAAACTCCTTGAGGGTGTATCCATTTGCTTTAATGGCTGCTTTTAGTTGCGCGTTAGTCATGCTTGATTTCCCTGCCTATAATTAACCCCGTGGCGATATTCTTTGCGAGCTGCTGGCAGAGCTGCGCCGTGTAGCGTTCGGGAGTCATGCCGGCCTTTTCTGCTGCAGCGTCTATGCCCTGCCATATCTCCACCGGGAGAGCAAGCGAGACGGGAACCGGCACGCGCTGCCCGTCCTGCTGGGGGCTGACCTGTAGTGCAAGCATTATATGCCGCTTGAGCTGTTCGGTCAAGGGCTGCTTTCCGCTGAGAGCAAGTCGCAAAGTAGCATACGCGACCCCTAGAACCTCGGCAAAAGCCTTGAGGGTATACCCCTTGGCCTTAATGGCTGCTTTTAGTTCCTCATTCGTCATGCCGTGGATGATACGCGCTTTTCTGCCCGCTGTAAAGAATAAAGTGTAAAAATTAAACACTTTTATATTGACAAAAGAATAAAATAAACGTAAAGTCGTCACGGAGCGTCTAAAATAAACGCTTTTCCTGCTATGAATACAACACTCAAACAAACGACCGCCGTACCCGCCCGCACAATCACGCTAATGTTGACCCGGGAGGAACATGATTTGCTGATGCGAGCTGCTGCCCGCCTCGGTATGACCCTTTCGGAGTATTTTTGCTATGCTGTAAAGGAGCAAGGAAAAAACCGCCAAGCCTGAACCCTGAACCCGTAGACAAGCCATGATAGCCGCCGTTGAGATAACCGACACGCTGCCCGCCGGGGCTGATGCCGTGAAGAAGCAACCCGCCCGCAAGCCTCGCAAGAGTATGAGCCGAAGCCAGATGAAAGAGTATCTGGCAAAGAAGCTGCACGCGCTGGAAATGGCGCAAGCCGCCATAGCCATAGAAGATTCTGTCCTCACGTTATTCCAATGTGAATATGAGCGGCTGCAAGATTATTTCATTGCCATTGCCGATAGACGGCTTTTTGAAGTTCTGTCTGAGTACGGAGCCTACCCGCCCACGAAATTAGCCACCTTGCGCCAACACGCGCAAGAGATAGCTAACGTCTGTTTGCCCTATGGGCTGAAATGGGACTGGAAACTTCATCTGCGCCTCATGGTAGAGGACAAAGCATTGCCGCCCTGCTACAGTGATTTTTACAAGCTCGATGAGCCGGACATGTTGACCCGCTGATACCTGCCCCCGTTGACGATGGACAAGAGATATTTTGAAGTCAGTTTCACCGATTCGGAGTTGCAACGTCTCCAAAAGGCCATGAAAAAGACCGGGCTGACGTTTGAAGAATTCATGGTGCAAGCCGTAGCGGAAAAACTGGAACGGATGAAAAAGGGCGAAGATTGAAGATGATTTATCAACACGGGGCAGGGCTGAGGCTCTACCCTTGGTGTATGACACAAAAGGGTAACGCGAAAAGAGGTAAAATAAACCGCCGAAAGCGGCATGATAAAAACAGTATATGCAAATAATACTAATTGCGCTACCTGCTAAAAATAAAAAGATTGAAGATGAAGAATATCACGAATATCATATGGGCATGTCAACAAACAATAAAACGCCCCATAAAGAAAAATTAACGCCTGCACAAGTAGCCGCTGCACTTGGCGTTAGTGTGCCGACAGTGGCGAGATGGAGGAGCCTTGGCTGTCCGTTCCTTGAAACTAGAAAGGTAAGACTTTGCAAACAAGCCTCCCGACCTCGCTACGACCTCGCCGTCGTCCGCGCATGGCTGGAGAATCGCACGCTGAAAGGAGGTGAAGCATGACCGCGACCAAAAAGCCACGCAAGGCACCGCGAGCCGACCGCAAGGGGGCAGAGCTGAGAGAGGCCGCTACTATGGGCTTGCCGTTGAACCAAAGAGAGATTGCCGATGCGCTGTGCGTGAGTACAGACACAATCTGCCGCTATATGAAGCAAGGCATGCCGCACACATTCGCCGGGGCTGTACAACATCAAGCCAGAGGATGCCGCCCGCGCTACCTGTTCCCGGCTTGCGTGAAGTGGCTAGAGGCTCGAACCCTTAACCCCGTTGCACACTGATGACCGCTGCCCCCGAACTGATGCCCCGGCTGATAGTCGACACGCGAGAGCAGACCCCGCTCACGTTCCGACACCTGGAATCCACTAGAGGCACGCTGCAAAGCGGAGATTATAGCGTGGCCGGCCTTGAGGAAGAATTCGCCGTGGAGCGTAAGAGCGTGGCCGACCTAGTAGGCAGTGTGACCCGCGACCGCGACCGATTCTCCCGCGAGCTGCACCGATTGAGAGGCTTCCGCTGGAAGTACCTGCTTATAGTGGGTACTGAGATGGAGCTGGCACGCCTCGCCGCGCAAGGGCGAGTAAAGAACCCGCTGCAAGTAAAGAACTCCATTCTTGCCTTTTCGACTCGCTACGGATTACAGTCTGTTTGGGTAGATAATCCCGATTCCGCTGCTCATGTGGTAGAATCTTGGGCATTTATGGCCTATCGTGAAGCCAAGAGACAAGCCGGCCTCAAGCTGGCAATCCCTCAATGGGTGAGTGCTACCATGCGAGCCGTAAACATGGGAACGGATGCGCCGGGGCTGACCCCTGCACCCGGTGGAGAACTTAATCAGAAGTAAACGCCATGGATTAGAGAAGCAAAGAGACAATGGAGACGCTAGAACTCCCCCTTGAGGATTTTTACACGCTGCGATTGATAGCAACGAAGAACCACACCACGCCCGCCGATATTGTGCGCCGTTTCATTCTGGTGTATCTTGGCGAGCTGCCACCTGTAGACCCGCGATGAACTACACGCAATCTGACATAGCCGCCCTAAAGGCTGCGGACGTGTTGCAAGACTTTTGTGAACGCACATTAGGGCAAGGGAAGCGCGTAGGGGGCAAGATGTTCTATCCATGCCCCTATGGAGCGCACACGCGCCTCAAGCTGGAAGTGACAGACAAGAACGGATGCGGGCTTGCATTGTGCCGGGCGTGCAATCGTGGCGGCACTGTGTTTGACGTTGCCGCCGGGGTGCTGGGTGTAGACCCTCGCAAGGATTTTGCCGCATGCGTGGAGGCTGTAGCCGATGCCGTAGGGTACAATCTGACGCCTGATGACGGCACCGCCCCGAAAAAGGGGCGCAGGAGCCGCAAGGCGGGCTTTTCGCGTCCGCTGGCTGCACCCGCCCGCCCTGTACCCGATACGCCCGCAGAAAAGCCATTGGAGTACCTGCCGCCGGATGAGGAAGCCGCCGCGCTGGCCGCTGTGGAACGACTGAGGAACGCCCCGCGCCTGATGGCTGATTTTGCCGCCATGCTTGGCCTGCCCCTCGATGTGATACGAAGTCATACCGACATGAGCCTTTCCGTGCGTGGATTGTTGGGCGCAGATGAGCGTGGCCGCATGGTGTACGTTTACACCCACTGCCCCGATGACGCCGCCCCGGTGAGGGTGCTAAATGCAAAAACCAGGAATAAGCCATTTTTCCCGCCCTATCTCTCGAAGAAAGGCAAGTCTTTTGATAAACTCTGGGGAGCGGATGACTCCGCCGCCCGTGATGCCGTCTGGATTACTGAGGGAGAATCTGACGCGCTGGCCGTGCGGGCTGCGGTAGACTTGTGGCATGATATAGCCCTGCATACGCTGGACAAGTACGACCCCGCCACATTCCCCGCCGTAGTGGCGAAGCCGGGGGCAGGGGCATTCAAGGCGGAATGGGCGAGAGGACTAGAGGGCAAGGAAGTGACGCTAATTTCAGACAATGACGCCGCCGGGGCTGAGGGAGCCGCTAAGACAGCGGAGATTCTGCACGCCGCCGGGGTGCGCTGCGTCTACGTCTGGAAGCCTGAAAGCGTAAAAGATGCCCGCGCCGCATTCGATAGGGTAGAGCCGTGGAGATTGGCCGCCGATGTATACAAGAAACGAAAAGCAATTTAACACACAAGCAACGAAAAAATGGACGCAGGAAAAGATGATTTTGAAGAATCGGCCATGATAGCCAAGGCCGGCCATGAGGCATTACTGGAAGCTAACGCCGCCGCTGCCCGTGAGGAAGCGGAGCGAAACCGCCCGCCCGCTGTGGCTCTGGGTAGACTTGGAAGAAGTTATGTTTTTTATTCGCCGTCATGCGGTGATATTTTTGAATACCCGCCTGACAAGCTAAACAATGCGGGTATCTTGCTAACAATGGCACCGCTCGAACATTGGGAAAGCTGGCTATTCCCTGATATTGTGAACTCAGGGGAACATGTAAGCAAAAAAGTTCTGCTCGATGCAGCGCAATCGCGATTGCTGGCTGATAGTAGGGGCAAACATTTTGACCCGGACAAAGTGCGGGCGCGTGGTGTATGGTCTGATTCTCCCGATGGCTGGATATACAATGCCGGCGCGAGCTGTTGGCACATTCCCGCCAATGGAGGGAAGCCGGAGCGCGTAGGCAACATGAGAGGTAAAATCATGTACTCTGCGGGCGTAGAGTTGCCGGAGCCTAGCGAAGCCATGTTGACTGATTCAGAGGGGCTGCACCTATTGGAGCTGTTGACCGCTCGAACGTGGAGAATGCAAGGCTCAGGCGAGCTGTTGGCAGGCTGGCTTGTTTCCTCATTGCTTGCTGGAATAACGCCGATTCGCCCGCATATCTGGGTAAATGCTTCACCCGGTACGGGTAAAACATTTTTGAGGGATGAAATAGGGCATATAATAAGGGATTTTGCGCTGATTCCTAATGGTGTTCCAACGGAAGCCGCAATTCGACAACACCGCAAAGGCGATTGCTTGCCCGTAGTTTTGGACGAAGTAGAACCCGATGAGGACGAAGCGAAAGAAAAGAAGATTTTGGGATTATTGGAGCTGATGAGAAGTGCAAGCTACAGCGGGAAAGTAATAAGAGGCACGAAAGAGGGCGTAGGCGTGTCTTATCTGATAAAATGCAACTTTGCGCTTTTTTCTATATCGAATGCGATAAACAGAGAAGCGGATTCTTCTCGCTGCATTGTACTACAATTATTCACGCCGCGTGACAAAGTAGCCAAAAAGGCATTGTGGCAAAGACAAGAAGCCGGACGAAAGCTAATCAAGCAAGATGATTTTCATGGGCGATTGATAGCGCGTCTATTGGAGACGCTGCCGGCCATAATGCGAAACATAGAAGAATTGACGGAGTATCTATCTGGACTTGATGGCGTGGATTCTCGCCGGGCAAGCATTTTCGCCGTGCTTATGGCGTGCCGGCATGCGTTGACAAGTCGGGATCTTATGACCGCCGAAGAAATGAATTATGCCGCTGTGTTGGCTAGAGCTTATGACCAATCAGAGGAAAAAGAGAGCGACTTTTCCCGATGTCTGAATATACTATGTTCCCATCAAGTAGAAGTAATGGGAGCCGGAAAAATGACTGTAGCGAGCGCGTGCCGCATGGCTGCAGATGGAGACGCTGAATCTCGCCATGCTGCAGCCCGCGCTCTGGATCTGTTTGGGCTGCGATGGCGAGACGATAAAAAAGCCTTGCAAGTTTATACGGGCGCAACGAAAATCAAAGCTGTATATAAGGGGACACCATGGGCAAGCGGTAAAATCTCCCCGGTGCTGATGGACGGGGGGCAGGGGTGCTATCAGGCGAAAGCCAAATTAGGAGGGATTGATTCTCGCCGATGCCTATTTATCCCCGCCAATTTGATTCTGGAAGAATAGCGAAAAGCCGGCACGCCTTGCGAGATAGGAACTCGCCCGCGATGCCGCAAAACTACCCCGCCGGCCTCAAAAAATAAGGCTCTGCGGGGCTTTTTCGTAAAAAAAGTGACCACCGAAAAGGGAAAATGACCACTATGCAAAGTATTAACAATAAGTTGATTGTAAAATCTGGTGGTCATCGGTAGTCAGGGCGATGACTACCATTAACACGCTTGCTATCAATAAATAAGGACAAAAGTGGTCACTTTTTCAGAAAAAACATTTAAGATTTTATATAAAGCTGTGGCGTTAACCGTGCGCGCAAGTTGCTTTTCTCCCTGCTGCCTGGAGCCGGCAGAGGTGGACAAAATGCCATCTTGGCCAAGTGTTACCTAAAGACGAAAATAACAAAGCATGCAATTTTCACTTGCGAACGGCTGGAACCCGCTTGCCGTGCGGGATTGAGGGGCTTTTTGTGGTATACGAAAAGTATACACGATAAGGGCGATTTTCTGCGGTTATTAGCCCTATTTTGGGCAATTTTTGGCATTTTTTGAGCAAAGAAAAAGCCCCTTACTTTTTAACGTAAGGGGCTTATTATCAACTACCGCAGACGGGACTCGAACCCGTACAGACGTTACCGTCCGGGAGATTTTAAGTCTCCTGCGTCTACCATTCCGCCACTACGGCACTGCAGCGTTGCGGATGGTATTCAAGCATAAAGAGGCGGTGTTGACAAGCAAAAATCGGCCGGGCTGCGCCGTATGCCGCAAAAAATGATGTTAATCTGCCCAGTGCCAGCTGATTTTTTTCTCGATGTCAGGGTGGATGGCGTTTCCCACAGGGCAGGAGCGCACGGCTGCTTCCAGAATTTTTCGGGAATCGTGGGGTAGCGCTCTGGGCACAGAAATATCAAGCTCCAGAGAGGCTATGCCACGGGGGCCTTCTGTGCAGCGTGCTTTCAGGCAGATGCCGTCGGAATCAATCCCCTTGCGGGAAGCTGTATAGGCCAGCATGCTCAGCATGCAGGAGCCCACGCAGGCCGCCAGCATATCACCCGGCGTGGGCAGTTCTCCCCTGCCTCCGAGGGCTTTCGGTACATCTGTGGCAAAGGTTGCCCCGGATGGGGCAAAATTGGTGTGGCAGCGCATGCCGCCCGTCAGCATGGATGATGAGGTAAAAGATGAGTTTTCCATAATGGGGTATGCCGCTTGTTGTTGCAGCTTTTCCATTGTAACTCCGAAATGCTTCCGTGCCAATCCAATTTTCTGCCTTTTATGTCTCATCTTATTCTGGACAAATGGCATATTTTGTGATTTATTAAGCTCACGTTTTTTACGCATATACCATGAAGTCTTACACCATTTTCCAGAAGTCGGATGACGAGACCGTCAACAATTTCCTTTCCTGGATGCGCAACCAGGAGCGTGGCGTGTACCGCGCAGCTTTGCGTGAGCTTGGAGCCCTCAAGAAGCTGCGTCCCCAGTTCATGCAGCAGAAGCCCGTGGAGGAGCAGTTCGCCTGGATTAAGAAAATGCTGACCTGGAAACCCGCTGAGACCATTGCTGACCACCTGCTGCAGGTGTGGCTTATCCGTAAGCACGAAGGTATGCTTGTCAGCTTCATCGAGATGCTGGGCATTGAGCACAACGGCCATGGTGTGGTGGATGTACTGCCCGAGTCTCTGGATGCAGACAAGCTGAAGGCTGCAGTGGATGCTCTCTTCGAGAAGTACCCTGCCGGTGCTGTCTCCGTGTACCTGCACATGTTCCAGAACCAGACAGAGGAGGGCTGGCCCGAGCTTCAGGCTATTCTGGACAACGACGAGCGTATCACCATTCGCTAACGTATCCTCATTCGTTTCCCTTTGACGGAGGACGAACATTTCATGATGCTGGCCATGCGCGAGGCCGAAAAGGCCCGCGCTGCCGGCGAGGTGCCCTGCGGCTGCGTGATTGTTAAGGATAATCGCGTGATTGCCCGTGGGTGGAATCAGGTGGAAGCCCTCAAGGATGCCACTGCCCATGCCGAAATGCTGGCTCTTACTGCTGCTGAGGCTGCTGTGGGCGATTGGCGCCTTGAGGGCTGCACTGTATACGTTACCAAAGAGCCTTGCCCCATGTGTGCAGGAGCTATGGTACACTGCAGGCCGGACCGGGTCGTATTCGGTATTCGTGACCCCAAAGGCGGAGCTTGTGGCGGCTGGATTCACCTTCTGGACTCCAACCCTCCACTCAATCACAAATGCGAGTGTGTAGGAGGTGTGCTTGGCGCAGAGTGTCTGGAGCAGTTCCAGAGCTTTTTCCGTGCCGCGCGTGCTGCTGCAAAGCTTCGCAAGCAACAACTCAGAGAACAGGAGTTTTCAGATGAATCCGCAGATTGAAATTTATCTGAACACGGAGCGCTCTTGGTTGAGCGAGGATCTTCTGGAGAAGTTTGCCGTCGCCCTGAATAAACTGCTGCCCGAGCTGCTTGCGCTGCCGCCGGGCCCCGACCACGTGCTCAGTCTGCTGCCTGTGGTGGAAATCGCTGTGGTGGATGACGCTGCCATCGCTCAGGTTCATGCTGAGTTCCTGAACGACCCTACGGAGACGGATGCTATTACCTTCCCGTATGGCGAAATTCTCGTCAGCTGCGATACTGCCGCCCGCTATGCCGCTGAGCATGGGCTTTCTCCCTGCGAGGAGCTTTTCCGCTACATGGTGCACGGGCTTACCCATCTGCACGGATACCTAGACTACGAACCGGCAGACCGGGAGGCTCTCTTTGCCGTACAGGAGCCGTTAGTCGCTCGTTTTTTTCCATTCCCTGGGTAAAAAACTCCCGGAAGTCTGGAGTAAACGCATGTGAAAAGGCGTTCGCTTAAATGAAGATTCCCATCAGGAATTTTGATGGCGGAGTTGTTAGTGAATAAAAATCCCGTAAGTTGTTGAACTTACGGGATTTTTAGCGGACAGGGAGGGATTCGAACCCTCGGTACGCTTTTGACGTACACACGATTTCCAAAAGTATGAGATATTGTATTAACGTATTGAAATACAATAGGAAGGTATTTATCTCAAACTTGTCTAGAGCTTAAGATTGCTCAAGTATAGGATGTGCGCTGCCGTAGGTGTGAGGGGATGCTGTTTTGGCATAAAAAAGGCCCCCATCGGTGGGGGCCTTTTTGGTTGAGTAATCTGTTACTCGTTTACGAGTTCGGGATGGCGCTCTATGATGGAGAGGAGTTTTGCTGAGGCTCCATCCGGTCGGCGGCGACCTTGCTCCCACTGGCTAACGGTGGAGAGGGAGATGCCGAGTGCCGTGGCAAAGTCTGTTTGATTTAGGCCGAGGCTTCGGCGGAGTTTGGCGATGTCGTTGCTTACGTCCGGGGTGAGAGTGTAGCGAGATTTATTGATGACGGCGAAGCTGCCGGGAGGCGAGAGGGTGCATTTCCCTTCTTCTGCCATTTGTACCCATTCTTGGGCGATTGTGTCCAACTGAGGGTAAAGTTCTTCTACCGTGTCTCCGTGGCAGCAAGGGCCGCAGATTTCGGGGAGGCTGCCAATGTAGCAGGCATCCTCTGCGCTCCAGTAGATGAGTCGTGCATACTGGGCGGCTAAGGTTAATATTGCTGTTTTCATGATGTTGTATTGTTGTTGCAGGAAAGCTGTTTGCCGGCGGGGTTATTCCCCCGCCAGCTTGATTTTTGCCTCGGCGTCTTTGAGCTGGTATGGTTTGACATCGTCTCCCCGTTGCCCGCTCAATGTCAGTTTGGCTCCGCATGGGTGGGTGAAGTGCCGATGGCTACCTTTGCCCGGGGTCATGATAAAGCCTGCTTTCAAAAGACGCTTTTCTAGTTCACGTATTTTAATAGGCATGGCTGCATGGTATCACGTTGTAATATTTTTTGCAAGAAAAAATATGACGTAGTAATGATTTTTCTTGACTTTTTTATGTGGCTATGCTCTAATCTGGTCAGAAAGTTGTTTTATAGGCATAAAAAAGGCCCCGCAAAATGCGGGGCTTTTTGCGTTTAGGGGGTCTGGGCATTGAGGTGGTTGTCGAGTGTCCAGTTGTCTAGCTCGTGTGTGTCGGTGTCGACAAACGGGGGGGCAATGATGCTGTAGTCGGTGAGGTTGTAATCGGTTAGGAGGTGAATGCTCAGAAGAAAAGCTTGTTGTGCTCTTTCAGAAATTGGATGGTTTCTGGTTCGGTTAGGCATTCGATATCGGGACATTTGAGTTGCAGTTTTTTGATGTAGCCTTGCTTTACCCAGTAAAAGATACCATAGTGTGATATTTGTTGTAGGTTCTGATAGAGCCGGGAAACGGTGAGTAGGTGTCCGGGTTTTGTGTCTCGTCCTCCGCAACGTAAGTCATCTTTTGCTTCGATTATCAGGCAGATAATTTGATCTATGTCGTTGGTTGATGCATTACAATGTGACATTTCTGCATCGATGGCAGAGCTTATTGTTTCTAGCTGACTGACGACGCTGCTTTTCATTCCTTTCAGAATGAAGAACAAGATGAGGAGTACGCTGCCTACGATTATTCCGGACATGCCGAACTTTTCCCATAACCAAGGGATGTTGTCAATGATTTTATCCATAACACTATTTCTTCTTGAGTTCTCTGAGAATTATTTTTTTCGTTTTTGCTGTAGTTTAGCTGTGCTCGGTGGCGCGGGGGGTGTGAAGGTAGAGTTTAGGGCATTGGACCTTTGTATACATTAATACCCAAGATGCGCTGGTCTGTGTAGTGTCTTTGTTCTTCAGTAAGAGTTTTCCAATTCCCTTCTTCTATACTATCGAGGAAACAATCCATTATTTCCTCGTAACTTGAATTAAAATCTTGAGTGATTTGGATTCTTGCTTTGTTTTTGCTGTATAGATTTTTTACATAGGTAGGCAACGTTGAATGAATAGTCTTATCTTGAATGATGATATTAAAGATTTTTGATATGCTTGCAGGTATGCTGTTTTTTATATAGTTGTAAAGGGCTATTTTGTTTTTTTCTTCTATGAAGTCGGATTGTTCAACATAGCGAAAAATAAATGCAAGTTGATAGGCAAAAGGCTTGTAAACATTCAAAATTTCCATCGCTCTCGAGAAAAAGCCCCGAATCATGCTTACATGGCATTGATTCCGAGCTACAGCATCTACTAAGAGGTCGGTTGCCTTTCGTGCGTTAATGTATACAATATGTGCAGCTTTCTCTCCTTTTTGAAAAATGAAAGGACTCGGATTCCCTGAAGGGTCGATACTTTCGCGTATTTTGAGTTCGGTGTTTAGCAATTTCTCTATAAAACTATTAAAAAATACATGAATGTTTTGTTCTTTTGCTAAGCAGAGCTGAGTTTGAAGATTGCTAGTTTGCTGTTCTAGTATATTTATTTGATGTGTTTGGGCTTTTTGAGTATCGTTAATGCCTTGAATTTGAGTATTATAATTATTTTCTTGTTGTTTTATTGTTACGATGAGTCCGGCAAAAGCCAGACCGGAAAAGAGACAAGATAGGAAACCGAACATGTCGCCGAATTCATTCGGCTCTATCCATGGCTTAAAGAAATTTGCTTTGTAAATAAGTCTCATAATGCCCCAATATGCGATGATAATGGTGGCCACTCCGCAGCCCCACCAAAGGAAAGACTTCGCGAAGGAATTTTTTCTCTTTGTCTCCATTTCTTTACTTCTTTTTGAGTTCTTTGAGGATGGATTCAAGCGCGGATGTAGCCATGCGGAGTTTAGATTCCAGCAGGGTCTCGCGGGAGGTGGACGGAGCAGAGGTTGATTTTGCTGTATTGTATTCGCCGCTATCGCGCCCCCAGAGCCAGTCCATGGAGACTCCAAGGGCGTTCGCTAAAGAGCAGAGAGACTCGGCATTGGTGAGAACCATGAGTTTGGACTCGGAGCGCGTCGCCGCTATGAGCTCGCCGCGTTTGCGTTCGGCTTCGGCTTTCGTGTGGAAGTAGGCGTAACCTTTCTTACCGGACGGATTTATCCAGGGCGGTAGGAATATCGCCCAGAAGGTAGACCCTTTTGAGGTCATTTTGCGGATATTGAAGCGTGCTGTTTTCATGGCTGTTTTCTCGAACTTATAACCTGCGTTAGTTCAATTTTACACGTTTTGCACGCAAAAGCAATCTAAATAATGCATAAAGAAAAATCCCTACAAGCTGTTAAGCTGTAGGGATTTAGCGGACAGGGAGGGATTCGAACCCTCGGTACGCTTTTGACGTACACACGATTTCCAATCGTGCTCTTTCGACCACTCAGACACCTGCCCAGTCGAAGCTTAGTTCTGTTTTTTGCGCCCTGCAAGGGTGCGGGGAGACTATACGCTAAAATGTTGCTCTTTGCAAGCCTAAAATTTCAAAATATGCGATTTTTTTGAAAAAAGGGGGAGAAATCACTACCCACGGGTGGCAACGAGTTCATCATATCGCACACCGGAGCCGCCGAAGAGATCGAGGGCGCTGCCGACGGTGGCATCGATGCAGCCACCGGAGAGGGAGTCGATGAGGTCGAAGTC
The DNA here is from genome assembly GCA_017415555.1 of Akkermansia sp. Lineage (GTDB taxonomy): Bacteria > Verrucomicrobiota > Verrucomicrobiia > Verrucomicrobiales > Akkermansiaceae > Akkermansia. The sequence continues at coordinate 21,291 of JAFQGF010000018.1, read as the reverse complement.
GGCGAGGGTGGCAATACCTCCTGCGTAGGTCATGGGGCAGCCTCGCCAGGAGCCGAGCAGGGAGACAAGCTCGCGGTCTATGCCGTTACAGCGGCCCTCGACATCGGCGGCGTGGATGAGGAATTCATCGCAGCAATTTGCCAAAGCGGAGAGGGTGGCAGGTGTGACGGCCAAATCTGTGAGGGTTTGCCAGCGGTTCATGGCTACGACCCAGCCATCTTGCGTGCGGCGGCAGCTGAGGTCAAGCACGAGTCGCGTCTTGCTCACGCGCTCTACCAGCTCGTGCAGGACACTGCGGCGGAAGCGTCCCTCGCTGTCGAAGAGGGCACTGGTGACGATAACGTGCGAGGCACCGAATGCGAGCCATTCCTCCGCGTTGTCGAGGGAGATGCCGCCGCCTATCTGCAGACCACCTGGGTAGGCAGCGAGGGCGGCGCGTGCGGCCGGGTCGTTTCCGGGGCCAAGCTTAATGACGTGGCCGCCTCGCAGGCCGTCCTGTTTGTATTTTGCTGCGAACCACTCCGCCGGGTGTTCGGCTACGAAATTGGTGCGCAGGCTTGCACCATCGTCGGTGAGTGTGCCGCCGACGATTTGCTTCACGCAGCCGTTGTGCAGGTCAATGCAGGGGCGAAAGCGGGTCATGCTCGTTCGTATTTTTCGATGACGTCTCTCTCGAAGCCGTATGCAAGCAGGTCGATAGCCTCCTCGCGTGGGATACCGCGTGAGAGGAGATAGAAGAGTTGTTGCTCATCCACGCCGGAGCTGGCAGAACCATGGGAGCAGCGTACTTTGTCTGCCAGAATTTCAAGACCGGGCAGGGAATGCACGGTAGCTTTTTCGCTCAATAGCAAGTTGCGGTTGCTCTGGTAAGCATCCGTATTATGTGCTCCGGGGGCTACGAAGATGTTGCCGGCGAAGATGGCAGTGCCGCCTTCATACACCACATTTTTGTATAGCAGGTTGCTGGTAGCACCGCCCGCATGGTGAATCTGCTTTGTGTGCAGGTCGAGAACACCATTGCGGGGAAGGTTGGAGGAGTAGAGTTGAGTATCTGATCCGGGGGTGTATATTTCGGCCACTGTCTCCTCACGTGCCCAGTCGTGGGTATCGTGTCTGGTGAGTTGTACAACTTGTCCTCCCATGTTCTGGATATTGGTGATACACATGTAGCGCTCCATGTTGGAGCTATGGTGTAAGAGCTTCAGCTTGGCACCCTCTGCTACCTGAATGTTGCGTGTGGCGAACATAGAAGCCGCTTCGCCTATTCCGTGGTGGATTTCGACCACCTCTGCCCTTACACCGGGGGCTACCATGATAAAGGTGGAGGGAGTGTAGAAGCCGGTGGTTGTGTACTCTATGCGAATGGGCTCTTTGGTGTCCTCCTCAATGTAGAGAGCGTAGCCGCTGCCGAAGCGCTCTAGGTGCATGCCGAGCAGGGCATCGGAGCCGATGGTGGGCATGAGCATTTCCGTCTGGCGCAGGTCGTCATCTTCTGTGGTGACGGCTACGGCGGCCTCGCCTGCGTGTTCGACCATGGCTTCGCCCTGTGAGGGGATACCGCTCTGCAATAGCTCAGCCAGAGCGGTAGCATATTTGTGGGGGCGGCCAAAGCGCCAGTCCTCGTTGAGTCGGTTGGGCAGCACGGCGTTCTCGAAGCGGTCTTTGCTTTCGCTGAGAGCCTGATTCAGCTTGGCCTCGGCCTCTGCGAGGGCGAAGGCTTCTTCCATGCTCATATTCTGCGGGAAATCCATAATGTGATGCAGTGCAGGGGGGTTAGCCGATGGAATCCTCCATCTCCAGGTCAATGAGTCGGCGCAGTTCCACGGAGTACTCCATGGGGAATTCCTTAACCAGGTCGTTAATAAAGCCATTGACAGCCAGGCTCATAGCCTGTGCTCGAGTCAGGCCGCGCTGCTGCATGTAGAAGAGCATTTCCTCATCCACCTGCGACACGGAGGCCTCGTGCTGCACCGCGCAGGCGTTGCCGTTCACGGTGATGGCCGGGTAGGTATCCGTACGGCTGGCGGGGTTGATGAGCAGGGCATCGCACTCCGTGTTGTTCTTGCAGCCTTTCATGCCCTTGAGCACATTCACCTCGCCGCGGTAGCTGGCACGCCCCTCGCCGATGGAAATGGACTTGGCCACAATGTTGGATGTCGTCTCGGGTGCAGCGTGAATCATGCGCGCGCCGGTGTCCTGCAGCTGCCCGCTATGGGCGAGCGATATGCTCACCACCTCACCGCGGGCGCGACGCCCCTGAAGCACCACAGCGGGGTATTTCATGGTGAGGCCGGAGCCGATGTTACAGTCAATCCAGCGGATTTCGGCATCCTCCATGGCCAGACCTCGCTGGATGACGAGGTTGTACACATTGGTGGCCCAGTTCTGCACGGTGACGTACTGAATCTTGGCACCCTTGAGCGCCACAAGCTCCACCACGCCGGAGTGCAGGGTGGCGCTGTCGTACTTGGGGGCAGTGCAGCCCTCCATGTACATGAGCTCAGCCCCCTCATCCGCAATGATAAGCGTGCGCTCAAACTGGCCCATGCTTTCGGAATTGATGCGGAAGTATGCCTGCAGCGGCTGAGCTACTTTGACACCCTTGGGCACGTAGATGAATGACCCGCCGGAGAATGCCGCGTGATTGAGCGCTGAGAACTTGTTATCACTCACGGGTATGACCTTGCCGAACCAGGGGCGGAAGATGTGCTCGTACTCCCGCAGGCCTTCCGTGGAGTTCACAAAGATGACGCCCTGCTTGCTGAGCTCCTCGCGCATGTTGTTGTAGGCGGTTTCGGAGTCGTACTGGGCATCCACGCCGGCCAGGAAGGCGCGCTCCTGCTCCGGCACGCCCAGACGCTCGAAGGTGCGCTTGACGTCATCCGGCACCTCATCCCAATCCTTATAGGGCATGGTACCGTGGGAGAGGTAGTAGCGGATTTTGTCGAAGTCCAGGTTATTGATACCCTCCGGCGCCCAGTGGGTGGGCATGGGCATCTCATTGAACTTGCGCAGGGCGGCCTTGCGGAACTCGCGTACCCAGTCCGGCTCGCCCTTGGCATCGCAGATGTAGTCGATGGTGGCCTCCGTGAGGCCGAAGCCGGCATCGAACTTGTGGTTCTCGGGGAAGGAGAACTCGCCGCGCGTGTCTATCTGGAAGGGTGTCTCGTCCATCACTCCTCAGATTTCAGGAAGTCAAAGCCGTGCTGCTCGATGTGCTCCACCAACTCGTAGCCGGCGGTACGTACAATCTGCCCCTTGTAGAGCACATGCACCACATCGGGCTTTATGTAGTCGAGCAGGCGCTTGTAGTGGGTGATGACCAGGAAACTGCGGAAGGGCGCGCGCATGGCGTTCACGCCGTCGGAGACAATGCGCAGGGCATCCACATCCAGGCCGCTGTCCGTTTCGTCGAGGATAGCATAGCTGGGCTCCAGCATCATCATCTGCAGCACATCGTTGCGCTTCTTCTCGCCACCGGAGAACCCCTCATTCACAGCACGTGCCGTGAACTTGGTGTCCATGCCCAGAGCTGCCATCTTACTACGCATCGTTTTGTAAAAGCTCACGGCATCGAGCTCCTCGCCCTTGGGCAGGCGAGCCTGCAGGGCGGCACGCATGAAATTGGCATTGGTCACACCGGGAACCTCCACCGGGTACTGGAATGCCAGGAACAGACCTGCACGGCTGCGCTCATCCACGCTCATGGCGAACAAATCCTGCCCGTCCAGCTCGGCTGTGCCGGAGATAACTTCATAGTCCGGGTGGCCGCAGAGAACTTTGGAAAGTGTGCTCTTGCCCGAGCCGTTTGGTCCCATGATGGCGTGTACTTCGCCTTTGGGAATTTCGAGGTTTATACCATTCAATATCTGTGCGCCATCTTTCACACGCGCACTCAGGTTTCTGATAATCAGGCTCATTGTTTGTTTTCGGACATGCAGTTCTCGGGAATCTCACCATGCAGGTAAGCCTCCATACTTTTAATGTGAACGCCTTCCGGCAGTTCAAAAACATCCTCGGGGCTCAGCCCATCTTTCAACTGCACATCAATGACTCGGTTCGTTTCATCGTCCATCACGTGCACATGCGGCTCCACGTTCGGACAGAAACGGCATGGGCCGTTGTCAAAATGTAACTGGTTGATGAGCTTCTGCTCAGCCAGTGATTCGATACAGTTGTACACAGTTGCCAGTGATATACCCGGCAACTTTTCCTTGGCTCGCTCGTATATCTGAGCTGCTGTGGGGTGGTCGTATGACTGGAGCAGGACTTCAATAACTGCTCGGCGCTGGCGCGTCATCCGCACGCCGGCCTTGCGCACCATGAAAGCCGGTGTGGCTGTGCGCCGTGTTACTTCTTTGCCGGTGGGGTCTTTATGCATACTTGTTTGGTGGGCTCTCATGCCCGCGCGCTCATTATAGCGGTTCTAAGCTAGGAAGGCAAGGCAAAATCATGTCGTGAAACAGGGGAAACGTGTTTTTAGGCTTGCAGAAATGGCTCGAGTGTGGCAAATTGGAGTCATACAGAATAGGAAACAATCTGTTTTTGCTATGTCAGAATGCATTTTTAAGGAGATTGAGGGCGGCGTGACCGCTGCAAAGGGATTTGTAGCAAACGCGCTCAGCTGTGGCATTAAGAAGCCGACGGCAACTCGTCTGGATCTTGCGCTGGTATATTCCACGCTGCCGACTACTTCTGCCGGGACATTCACTACCAACCGTGTGCGCGCAGCCTGTGTGCGTGTGAGCCAGAATCACCTGCGCCGCGGAAACGTGCGCGCTATCGTGGCCAACAGTGGCAATGCCAATGCCTGCACTGGGGCTGCTGGTGTGGCTGTGGCACGCAAGGAGTGCTCTATTGTGGCCGGAGAACTTGGTCTGAAACCTTCCGAGGTGGCGGTATGCTCCACCGGTGTTATCGGGTTGCCCATGCCCATGGTACGTATCGAGCCGCGTTTGCCGGAGCTCTGCCACGACCTGTCCGCCGCAAAAGGACATGATGTGGCCTCCGCCATTATCACCAGCGACACCCGCGAGAAGGAAGTGGCCGTGGAGCTTACTATCGGCGGCAAGGTGGTGCGCATCGGCTCCTGCTGCAAAGGTGCGGGCATGATAGCCCCCTGCATGGCTACGATGATTTGCCTTGTCTGTACGGATGCTGCTGTGAGCCGTGAGCACCTGGATGCTATTGTGCATAAGGGGGTATCCGAGACCTTCAACCGCATCACTATCGATGGCGATATGAGTACGAATGATACCTGCCTGGTGCTGGCCAACGGCGCTTCCGGTGTGGAACTGGCTCCCGGTTGTGAAGGGTGGGACGCCTTCGTGCAGGCTCTGCATTATGTGCTGATGGAGCAAGCTAAGCGTATTGTGCAGGATGGCGAGCGCGTGACCAAGTATGTGACTGTCCGCGTGGTGGGGGCTCCCTCTCAGGCCGAGGCTCGTCGAGTGGCTGAGGGCGTGGCCAAGTCTTCTCTGGTGAAGAGTTCTTGGAATGGCGGCGACCCCAATTGGGGGCGCATCATTCACGCCGTGGGTTATAGCGGCACTCGGGTGAAGGAAGAGAAGGTGGATATCGATATTGCCGGTCTGCCTGCCTGCCGCGGTGGTGAGCAGACGGATACCCCCAGTGATGATTTGCGTGAGCGAGTTCAGGCTCGCGAGTTTGAGGTGCTCATCAACCTGAATCTCGGCAGCGAGGACTATGTGGTCTACACTACAGACCTTTCCCCTGAGTATGTGGATTTCAACCGCTCTGAATACGCATATTGGAATCAGGCAAAGCAAGACGGCTTGACTAAATAATTTCCGCTCTGTTCATATCTCCGAAGCCTATTCTCGCAGGCTTCGGAGATTTTTTTTGCACATAAGCACCACCTGAACTCAAAAATCCCTTGCAAGACGGGCTGTTTTGTGCTATAAGGGTGCAAGAAGCGATGTCAAGAACGGCAGTTATCAGCGATATTCACGCAAATTACCACGCGCTTTGTGCGGTGATGGAAGATGCGTTTGACAGGGAGCACTGCACTGAGGTGGTGTGTCTGGGGGATGTTGTCGGCTACAATGCCTATCCCCGCGAGTGTCTTGACTACATCCGCCAGATTGAGTGCCCTGTGGTGAAGGGAAATCATGATGAGGAGGTCGTCAGCCCCTCTCTGGCAAAAATGAATCCCATTGCGCGGGAGGCGATGGAGTGGACCCAGCGCCAGTTGAGCGAGGATCAGCTTCAGTGGCTGGCTCGCTTGCAGTACCAGCGCATTGTCCGCCCCGCCGGTGGAACTGCCGCTTCGTTCACAATCGTTCACTCCACATTGGATCAGCCCAAGGCCTGGAGCTATATTGTGAACGCCAACGATGCTTCCGGCAGCTTTACACGGCAGTTTTCGCAGTTGTGTTTCAATGGTCACACACATGTTCCTAAGGTATATATGTGGAATGGCCGGGCTTCCGCAGAAGATTACGATGCACAGCATAACCTCATCATGAATGGCTACACGGAGGTACAGCCTGTGCCGGGCTATAAATACTGCATCAATGTTGGCTCGGTGGGGCAGCCCCGCGATAATGATCCGCGAGCCAGCTATGCTGTGTATGATTCGGATTCCAACCTTGTTATCATTAAGCGTGTTGTGTATGATGTGGCGGCTGCACAGGATGCTGTTCTGGCAGCAGGTCTGCCGGGATATCTGGCAGAGCGCCTCGGGCGCGGATGTTAAGCAATTATAATCGGAAGTAATAAAAAGTGAAGGACTTGTATCAAAGATGTATGCCGGCTGTTGTTCTGTTTGCCGTTGGTACACTGCTGGCTTTCTTTCTGGTCCCAATTGAGCTGGAGCAGATGCAGTGGGAGGTGCCGGGTATGCCCGAAACCTACCCGATAGAGCAGATGTGTCGTCCGGTATTTCTTGGTTTTCTTTGTTATCTCCCCTTCCTGGGGGCTTTGGGGTATGCCTGTATGGGCACGATGGATCGCTACATGAGTCGCAACTTCATCAGCTATTTCCTGATGTGCACGCTCATCCTTCTGCTTATCTATATTCTGGCAGACTTCACAGACAACATGGAGCGCTTCCGTTCCCGCTTCGATGACCCCGTTGTGCAGGCTTTGCGTTTCTATGGTTCGCAGCTGCCCATGTTCCTATACCAGATTCTGCCTTACACACTGATGATGGGAACTATGTGGTGTCTCAGCAAACTTTCCGGCACATGCGAGATAACCGGTATGATGCAGTCCGGACGTTCTCTGCTGCGCTTGTGCATGCCTGTGTTCTTCTTCTCCGTGGTCATTGCCATGGTGTATGGCATTTTCGGTTTCCACTGGGCACCCAACGGCTCTTTGTACCGCGAAATGATTCTTAAGCGCAAGGCCGGTTCGCCCGAGAGCCTGATATACCGCAGCGAGACCTATGGGCGTATCTGGCGTGTGGGGGCTCCCGCTGCTTTCACCAACCCGGGAGCTCCGATGCGCAATCTTGTCATTGAGCAGTTTGACAAAACGGCCGCGCTAACGCGTCAGTACACAGCGGAAAGTGCTACCTGGAACAAGCAGGAATCCACCTGGACGCTCAGGAATGTATATGTTCGTGATATCGCTCCGCTTAATGTCAAGCCGGAAGATGACAAGTTCCATGAGCAGCTGGTGTGTGATTTCGGCGAGAAACCCTACCAGATTATCAGCCCGGGCACCGGAGGTCGTCTGGATGCCATGGGGACATCGGCGTTGTATGAGTATATAGCCTCCGGCGCCGGTTCCAGAGAAGACCGCGCCAAAAAGCGCACGGAGTGGCATGTGCGAATAGCGCGAATCTTCAGTTGCCTGGTGTTGGTGCTTCTGGCCATTCCCAGTTCGGTGACTTTCCAGCGCCGAGGCACGATGAAGGGTATCGGTATAGCTGTTATACTGGCGGCCTTCCAGCTTTTCCTCTACCGTGTATTCCCCTCTCTGGGCGAAGCCGGGGTGATGCAGGCGTGGATTAGTGCATGGATTCCCAATGCCCTCTATATTGTTATCGCAATTTATATTTTCCGCAAGAATCTGGCGCATCGTTCCTTCGCTGAGTGGATGCGAGCCAAACTCAAGGGAGAAGCATGAGGAACCCCCGCGGGATTATCTTTGATTTTGATGGCGTGCTTGTGGATACCGAGTGGGCCATCTATCAGTCTTGGGTGCAGCTCTATGCCCGCGAGGGACAGGAGATTTCCATTGCGACCTATTCACCCTGTCTGGGGGCCGGGTACTCACACTGGAACCCTGCTGAACACCTCGAAAAACTCACCGGTAAGAAATACGACTGGGATGTGGAAACTCCCGCCCGTCAGGCTGTGCTGGAGGCTGACCTGGCGCGCAGCGGGCTGATGGATGGAGCAGCGGAGTTGCTGGACTGGTGTGCCGGGCAGGGCATTGGGCTTACCGTGGCTAGCTCATCATCCCGCCGCTGGGTGCAGGGCTGGCTGGAGCGCTTGGGTATATATGAGCGCTTTGCCGGCGTTTTCACGCGTACGGATGGTTATGCCGTGAAACCGAATCCCGCCCTCTTTCTGGCAGCTCAGCAGTGTCTGGGGGTGCCAAAGGAGGACTGCCTCATTGTCGAGGACTCAGAAAATGGCACCATTTCTGCTCGCAATGCCGGTATCCCCTGTGTAGCAATTCCCAACCGTATGACGGAGAACTCCAACCTTTCCCGAGCAACGTACCGCTTTCCGTCCTTGTCTGCTCTTCTCCGGGCACTACAGGCTTGAGTTTCCCAAATGTCCTCTGCTCTCTGGTGCAGAGGGATGATGGTGGGCTGGATGGAATCAGAGTACGTCTTCCCGACTCGGTTTTCTTATTTTCTGCGCCGCCGCCCTGCCAGAATAGCCAGTGCCAGCGTGCTCAGTGCGGTGGATGTCGGTTCCGGCACCTGGGGCGTGGAATAGACGCGCACATAGTCTACAGTCATGGCTACACCATCGCCTATATTCCCGATTTCTCCCACCCAGTCGCCGCCCAGCTGCATATCCAGCAGGAGATAGAAGGGATTGTTCTCTTTGTTGAAAGGCCAGTTCGGGTTGTTGTCCTGATGGGCGACGGTAAGTGTTTTCTTTCCATCCATCAGAAAGCTGATACCCTCCGTCGTCCACTCGACCCCGTAGGTATGGAAGTCCAGCTTGCTGTCAACATCACTGTAGTATGCCGTGCTGCCACCGTTGACCGTGCCGAGGGATGTATTTTTGCCGTCGGCATTATTGAAATGCAGTGTTTGGTGGGCAATTCCTTCGTAGTTGAGGTGTTCCAGTATGTCGATTTCACCGTTTTTCGGCCAGTTGCTGCCATCGGTGGGCATCATCCAGATGGCGGGCCAGGCACCCTGGGCACAGTCGAATTTGGCGCGTACTTCCACATATCCATATTGGAAATTGAATGTTTTATCAGTGAAGATACCGCCACAGGCGTAGGTGGGGGCTGCACCTGACGGATTGGACTGACTGGTATAGTTGCCGTATTTCCCCCAGAGGGATACGGTGCCATCTCCGTTGACTGTAACGAGTTCCGGCTCGTTGGATTGGTATGTGCGCCAGTCGGAGACATTCCAGCCCACATAGTCAATGCTATTCCATTTAGTGGCGTCCAGAGTAGTGCCATTAAAGTCATCAGAGAAGACGAGTTGCCACTCGGGATTGGTTACTTGCCAGCCGGTGTAGTCGTCTGCTGTGGCCGGCAGAATGCAGCAGAGAAGGGCGGTGCTGAGGAGTTGAGCCTTCATGGTGGAGGATGCGCTGTTGGTTATCTGGGGTGAGTAATCTTCACTCGCTGACCAGAATAACTGCTCATCCTGCCAATGGCAAGGCTTGTTGGGTGTGAGCTTGCTAATCGTTGTATGAGCAACGTACGCGTCGATTCATGAAATAGCAGCCCGCTCCGATGAGAAACAGTGCAAGAGCTGTAAAAATGCCCGTGGCGAAGTATTGCAGGAACGGCACGCCCTTGCTGAGTACGGATTTCTCCGGTCGCTCCGGGTTGAGGTAAACCGGTACCTTCCCGCTTTCTATCGCTTTCTCATACATGGCGTGGGTGAAATTGAAGCCTACCGAGGTGACGTTGTAGGTTTCTCCCTTATATTCTATCTCGACCCTGGCGTCATACCGCCCACCTTTGCCCCCTCTCAGTCCTTTTCCTCTGTGCGAGGGGGTCAGTTGAACGACGTGGCCGATGATGGAGGGCGTATCTTCCGCTGCATTGATGTAATACTGCGTCATTACGCTGCCTCGCACAGGTACCAAGAGAATAATCAGAGCAATGCCCCAAAGCATCCACGCAGCCCAGCCGTACTGTCGGCCTGTCTCTTGTTCCAGATAATGATTGTTTTCCAGCCAGTTGAGTTTTGCCATAGGTGTGAGATGCAGAAATAGCCGGCGGCATTAGAAATGCCGCCGGCCAGAGGGGGGGATTATTTGTTCAGCCCGAGTTGTTCCGTCAGGAAGCCATCCATGTAGATGGGGGTGAGCAGCTCAGTGGTGATGGCCGGCTCCTTATCGGGCATGTAAAGCACGTTCACCGGCACGGATGAACGGTTCAGGCGGCGCATCTCGGCGTCTATCTCGGCATCCGGACGGGTCTTGTCGGCACGCATAAGCACGACCTTGCCTTTCTCGAAGAGAGCGCATACATCTGCTGTGTATGCTGTCTTTTTGTTCATCTGGCAGGTGGCGCACCATTTGGCGGTGAAGTCCACGTAGACAGGATGTCCATCTGCCAGAGCCTTGTCCATGAGTGCTTTGCTCCAGGTGTTCCAGGTTGGGTGCTCTCCTGTGGCAATCTCGTAGCCGGTGGCTGTTGCTGTTGTCGTGGTGGCGGGAGTGGTCGGAGCGTCAGACACCGGGCGCGGCATGGAGCCCCAGATGCCGACTGCTGCGAGCAGGATGGCGATGAGCGCACCATAGGCGCGACTTGCCTTGCTCTGGTAGATGGGGCACCAGCGGCCGTATACCCAGAAGGCTGAGCAGAACACCACCAGCGACATGAGAATCCAGGGCTGGTCTACGCTGAACTCCTCCGGCAGGAAGGCCAGGTACACATCCAGCATCCAGGCGGCTGCTGCGAAGAGCAGGAAGGAGAGCCCCTGCTTGAGGGATTCCATCCAGGCTCCCGGACGTGGCAGAATGTTCACCAGTGAAGGGAAGGCTCCCATGATGATGTACGGGAAGGCCAGCCCGAGTGCCATGAACGTGAGTGCGAGAATCATCCACACACCCGGCAGGGACATGGCGGCGGGCATGGCAGCCCCCAGGAAGGGAGCACTGCAGGGAGTGGCAACTACCGTGACGAGCAGCCCCTGGAAGAAGGAACCCATGAGCCCCTTCTTCTGCTGCAGCTCCTGGCCAGCACCTGTGGCACCCACGCCAATCTCGAACATGCCGAACATGCTGAGCCCCAGTACCAGCAGAAGCAGCATGATGCCGTACACAATCCACTCATTCTGCATCCACACGGCCCAGCTGCGGGTGTCGGACCCGGCATCGTTCCAGAGGGTTTCTGCCCACTGGTGCCAGGGTGTGTTGCCCAGTATCTCCAGATTGGAGATAACGATGAGTGCTACAGCCAGCAGCCAGAAGGACACGAGGATGCCCAACACAAACACCAGAGAGTGCAGGAATACCTTGCGGCGTTCTCCGCCTCCCAGCTCCACAAAGCTCATAATCTTGAGGCCAATGACGGGGAATACGCAGGGCATCAGGTTCAGAATAAGACCGCCCAGGAACAGGGAGCCGAAAATACCCCAGATGCCGACAGGAATTCCACCCTCTGCGGTGGGGGCAGTCGGTGTGGGCGTGGCCGCTGTGGCACTAACGCTCAGCTTGGCATGCTTGCCGTCAAAAGTCAGGATGCCGTTCAGAACCGTCAACTCTTTTCCTACCGTGGCTACGTCCTTCACCGGCATCATGCTGTCCTTGTTATCGTTGCGGGGCAGAGTCAGCGTGTAGCCGGTTGTTGTTTTAGTGAGTTTCTGCGCTGCTGCGGGGTTAATGCTGTTGTCGTCCGAGAAGAAATAGGCGTTCTCTACTTCGCCTTCGGAGGTGAAACTCAGCACAACACTTTCGGGCGTCTGGGTGATGGAAGCCGTGGTGGGGGTATCGCCCAACACTTCCACCTTGTTTTCTTCTGCAGCCCATGCGGCATTGGCCGTACCATCGCCGGCATTCAGAGCAACTGTGGCCGTTTTTGTTTCCGGGGCATTGCATCCCTCATCGCTGCATGTCTGAGCGGTGCCGCTTACGGCAAACTCAGCCTGCTGCGGAGCGTTGGCTTCCGGGGTCACTTTCCATACCACCGTTGGTGTGTTGTAGGTGTAGGCCACGCCCAGTATTCCCTCGTGTTTATCGGGTGCCTGCCAGTAGGGGCCTTCCACTTTGAAACCGACCGGGGCAATGAGTTCCGCTGTCATGGCCTCGCCCACCGTGGCCGGGTTGCGATAGTAGGCATGCCAGGGCTGCGGAATCTCTCCCAGAAGAGCCACATAGAAGGGGGTGCCTGACTTGTAGCTGTTCACGCTGGCCTTGGCGGTTACGCTGAAGGTCGGATTCTGGCCACCCATCATGCCGCCGAAAAGACTGTCGGCAAATGGTAACTTTGTAGTGGTTTGTGTGGTGGCAGAAGACGTTGTGGCCTCGTCCTCATCGTCGGCTCCTTCATCTTCCTCCTCAGTGGCTTCCTCATCGTCGGCTCCTTCATCTTCCTCCTCAGTGGCGTCCTCATCATCGGCACTTTCATCTTCCTCCTCGGTGGCGTCCTCATCGTCGGCACTTTCATCTTCCTCCTCTTCTTCTGCATCTTCTTCTTCGTCGTCCTCAGGCTCCTGAGCTGCAGCCGGTGCAGGAGGGGTCACTCCGTCGAAGGTGATTTTTACTACAGTATGTTTTCCATCAAAGGTCAGTATGCCGCTGAGGGTGGGTAGCTCCTTGCCCACCAGTACCTCATTTTTCACAGGGAACATGCTGTCCTTGTTATCATTGCGGGGCAGCGTGAGGCTGTAGCCACTGTCCGTTTTCGTGAGCGTCTGGGTGGCGGTGGGGTTGATGGCGTTGTCATCGGAGAAGAAGTAGGCGTTCTTCACCTCGCTTTCAGCCGTGAAGTTGAGCACAACGCAGTCGGTGGTCTGTGTTGCTGTTACCTCGCTGGCCGCGTCACCCAGCACTTCCACTTTCGTTTCTTCCGCATCCCAATCGGCTGCGGTGGCGCCATCGCCGGCACTCAGGCTGATGGAGGCTGTCTTGGTTTCCGGGGCGTTGCAGCCGGTGTCGCTGCAGGTCTGAGCCGTTGCACTCACGGTGAACTCCGCCTGCTGCGGGGCTGTGGCTTCGGGGGTTACTTTCCATACCACGGTGGGGGTGTTGTAGGTGTAGGCTACGCCCAGCATGCCCTCGTGACGGTCGGGTGCTTGCCAGTAGGGACCTTCTACCTTGAATCCGGTTGGTGCGGCCAGGGTGGCGGTCATGGGGTCGCCCACTGTGGCGGGGTTGCGGAAGTAGGCGTGCCAGGGCTGTGGGATATCGCCCTTGAGAGCGATGTAGAATGGTTGCCCTTCCTTATAGCTGTTCACGGCAGCCTTAACGCTTACTGAGAAGGTTGGCGCCTGTTGTGCGCTACCGGGGCCGAATGGCAGTCCGCCGAATTGCGCTTGCACCGTGCCGACAAGCATAGCTGCTGTTATGGTCAGAAATCCAGCAATGTTCATGATTTGCAGTTTACCTGAAATTGTACCGTGCCGCAAGCACAAAACTGTGTCACGTATACATTATTTGCACGGGAGCACCGGATTTGCCGTGTTTTTCGAGTCTAGCATTCTTCTCCTTTATCTGGTGCGATAAGGTAAAAGGCGTTGGAGAGGGTGCGCCGATAGCGTCGGTAAGTATTCAGAATCAGGTAGATGCACACACCTCCCATGCCAAGAAAGAAGAGTGGTAAGGCCAGTTCATCGAAGTTGCGGCGCATGGCTTGCCAAGGGTGCTGCGGGTCGTAGTACACTGTGACTTGCTCACCGGGCTTGGGATACGCTTTGCGGCTGCCTATGGCCTCTGTGCGTGCGGTCAGGGTGCCGTCTGCAAGAGCAAAGCGATAGATGGGGTGGTAGACAATCTCTACCATTGTATCGCGTGGCTTGCCGTCAATCGTAGCGGTGCGGCGTGTAGTCTTTTTATTGTACCCGATGACGGTGGCTGTGCATTTCTCTCCGTTGAGCCACAGATTGAAATAGGCGGCCGTCGAGTGGCTGGTGAGTTGTTGGTATGAGGTAGCAAGCATCAGCACCAGCAGGACAAACCAGCCGAACATCGGCAGCAGAGGAGAGAGCCCATCGTATATATTCAGCCTGTATCGGGCGCGTCGGGACACGCCGGTTGTGGGCAATTCCACACCACTGCGAGCCAGCTCAGCCTGTAGGCTTTCGTTGTTTCTCACGCGCAGAAAACCATAGTCGCGTATGCCTTGGTAACGCCCCAGGGGGAGTTCCATCATGTAGTAATCCGTGCTGCCATCAAGGCGGGGTAACAGGCGGTGCACCATATCGCGTGCGAGCGGTACGGTGTATACCACGGGTTTGCCGATGGGGGGCAACATGACGATGAGTGCACGGTGCTGTGTGAGGGCGTATACGGTGCGGCTGTTTCCTTTTATGGCATAAACGGCGCAGAACAGGCAAATCACTGCTGCCGCGAAACTCAGGGCAATGGTGTAGATGTTGCAGTAGTCCGGCGGTTCTGGGCGGCTTGCGATTAGGGAGAAGATGACGCCCAGGCTCAGCATTACCATTCCTCCTGCCAGCACCGCCCACACATCCCTATCCATCGTATAGCTGCGGCGTTCTGCCCAAAGCAGTTCCTCATCAGCGTCCAAGGTAAATCTGACGGCATTTTCAAGTTCACTGTATTTCTCCGGGAGCGTCATGCGGGCATTATAGCAGCAGGGGCGCCTTTGTCAACGTTTTATACAGTGAGGAAGACGCCCTCCGGTATCCATTCTGCCGGTGGTTGGTGCCCAAGCTGTAGGGCTCTGCGTATGGCAGAGGAGGAGGCCGGGTGGTGCCCGGAGATGAAGGTGGCTCGCACTCCCTCTCTCGCTTGCGGCGGTGTGTCGCGGTGGTAAACGATGAAGTGGAGCTGCTCGCAGAGGTAGTCGTAGCGCGCCCATCGGTGCAGTTGCTCCCACTGGTCTGTGCCCATGAGCCAGTAGAGCTCGTCCTCCGGGTAGAGGGCTTGGCAGGCTTCCACCACACGCCAGCTGTAGCTGGGCGGGGGAAGTTGTAAATCCAGCTCGCTTACTTCTGCTTGCGGCAAGGTTGCCGTGGCTGCCCGCAGCATGGCCAGCCGTTGCTCATCGGTAAAATAATGTTGTCGCCCGGTCTTGAAGGGGGAACACGCGGCAGGCAGAAAAAGGATGCGGTCGAGCCCGGCAGCTTGTACGGCGGCACTGGCAATGGCCAGATGCCCGGTGTGTACAGGGTCAAATGACCCGCCGAACAGGCACGTCTTCATTTTACAGCCCTTCCGTGTCTTTATAGGGAAGGAAACACCCGATGGGCAGCTTCACATACTTCTCCTCCGGCTTGAGGCGGCGGTAGTGATTGATGAATGAAGAAAGGTTGCCGTAGTTCTTGGCTGTTTTCGGGATGCCCTGTTGTCCGCAGTTCACCAGAATATTGAAGTGCAATTCTGCGTGCAGGTGCGCCGGGTACATGCCGCGGTTCGTGCCGATGGTGCCCACCTGGTCACCTCGCTTTACCAACTGCCCCAGCTTCACATCGATGCGGTCCAGATGGCTGTAGAGTGTCTGGCAGCACAGTACTCTCCCGCTGCGAGGCTCGCGGAAGGCGTGACGTACTATGACTACATTGCCCCAGCGCCCTCGCGCATCCGCTGCATAGGTCACCAGACCATGCCCCACGGTGTAGACCGGATCTCCCAGGTCGGAGTTGCCGCCGCCATTGCCATTCCAGTCTTCTCCCAGATGGCGTGGTGTCTTGAGTCTCAGTCCTCGGGCTTTGTAATAGCCATCCCCGTTCGGCTTCCCCACGGGGAAGTCAAACCCATCTGCCAGGGGCACGAGCGCCCACTTGCCATCCGCCGTCTTCTGGGCCATAGTCACACCGCAGGACGTGCTGCCCAGCATGAAGAATGCAGCCAGCGCCAGAAAGAAAAACTGTTGGTAGAAACGCACCATGCAAACAGCATAGCATATAGACATCTGCTCTGGCAAGTCCCAAAATTGCCATACCATGACATGCGGCGTCGGTGGGTGTATGCCCGACGTATCAGAAAAAAAAGCCCCGGCGGTGTGCCGGGGTGGAAGCGGATGAGCTTACTTGCTGCTGTTCTGCTGCGGAGTTGGTTGCTGCAAGGGTTGGCGAGTTTGGGGATCCACCTCCGTGCCGTTGATATACATGCGCGTTGTGACCTGGCCGGTGGCGGGGTCGTATTTGCTGACCGTGTCAATTCGTTCCTGGATGACACCACCCTTGCCGTCCGGCCGCATGGAGAAACTGCTGCTGTAGCTTTCGCCCATACGCTGGGGCCGGGAATTGAGGGGTGCCACAGTAGTGGGCAGGGCGGGCTGTTGCGGAGTGGTGGATTGCTGAGGCTCGGTGGCTTCTTTAGCCGAGGACACCGGCTCCGGCATGATGCGAGCCATGCGGGTGCAGGGGCGCACATTCTGCCCCTGGGGGTCGCTGAAGATGAAGATGTGGTCTATTTTCATGATGGCCTGGTCGCCCGGTTTCATGCTCGAGATTTCGTCCTTTATCTCTGTCGGCTGCCCGGCGGTGGCACCATTCATGGAAATAGTGAACAGGGTTCCCTCGTGCATAGCACCGTCGCCATAACGCACAAAACGTCGGTGCCCCAGGTTTTCCAGTACCTCAAAGACTGCGTTTTTCTCGCCATCCTTGTCTTCCATGCCTTGGAATTTGGCGCGGACTGCATTGGAGGCCATCAGCTCGCATCGCTCCTGAATGCTGCGCCGGGCTGTCCCGGGAAGCGGAGCTCCACTGAGAGAAATGTCTGCTACGGCAGTCTGAGTGAGCAGGAACAGACTGCTTGCCATGCTGAGAATGGTACCGATTTTCATATCAATGGGGTGAGATGTCAGTTCGGGGGGATGCGTTCAATTATTATTGCAGAAAGACAGGAATATGTGTGATTTACCGGCAGAAAAAGCCCCTTTGCGTTCGATATATGCGGTGGAAGTGTCGGAAAATAAGCGCATATATACAGTTTATGCTTGCAAAAGGAGCCTCGAGGCTGTAGAATGACAGCACGTACGACAGTACAACATCTCTTTATACGTTATTATCATGAAACCTACACTTCTTGTACTCGCAGCAGGTATGGGCAGCCGTTATGGTGGCCTGAAGCAGCTGGATCCTATGGGGCCCAACGGTGAAGTAATTCTTGACTACTCCGTGTATGATGCTATCCGCGCCGGTTTCGGTAAGGTCGTTTTCATTATCCGTAAGGATTTTGAGGAGGCTTTCAAGAACCAGGTGGGAGCTCGTTTCGCAGGTAAGATTGAGGTGGACTACGCCTTCCAGAGCCTGGATGACCTGCCCGAAGGCTATAGCGTGCCGGAGGGGCGAGTGAAGCCCTGGGGCACTGCTCACGCTCTGCTGGCTGCCCGCGATGTGGTGAAGGAGCCTTTCGGCGTGGTGAATGCCGATGACTTTTACGGTGCCGATGCCTTTGTGAAGGCTGCGGAGTTCCTGACATCTGATGCGGGTTGTCCCTGCAAGGAGCATTACGGCATGATTGGTTATCCCCTCAAGAACACCCTCAGCGACCATGGCGACGTGAACCGCGGTATCTGCGGTATCAAGGATGGCTACCTCGACAGCGTGGAGGAGTACACCAAGATTAAGACCGAGGATGATGGCGTATGCCGTGGCGACAGCCTGAGCGGTGAGCGCAAGCCCGTAGACCCCGAGGAGCTGGTGTCTATGAACTTCTGGGTGTTCCCGGCTTCTTTCATTGGTCAGATTCAGGATCACTTCACCCGTTTCCTGGAGGCTCATGGCAGTGAGCTGAAGAGCGAGTGCTATATCCCCACTGTGGTGGACGAGCTTATCCACAACGGCAAGGCAGACTGCCGTGTTATCAAGACGACTGCCAACTGGCTGGGTGTGACCTATCCGAGCGACAAGCCTGCTGTGGTGGAGAGCATTGCCAAGCTTGTAGAGGAGGGCGTCTATCCTGCAAAACTCGGCTAAATCATGTTTTCTGCAATGTACGACATCAGGAAGATTTCTGCACTGTTCGATTTGCGCGGTGATTATGTGTTCGGTGAGCCATATGGCTCCGGTCACATTAACGACACATACCGCGTGGTGGTGGACCAGGCTGGTCTGCGTGTGAGCTACATTCTGCAGCGCATCAACAGCAATGTGTTCAAGCAGCCCATCCCGCTGATGGACAATGTGAAGCGTGTGACGGACGAAGCTTTGCGAGTGCTGCTTGAGGAGGGCTGCAAAGAGGCCTACCGCCGTACGCTCACTATTGTGAATGCCAAGGACGGTAAGCCCTATGCTCAGGATGACGAGGGGAATGTGTGGCGTGTGTACCCCTTCATTGACCGCGCCCGCACTTACGACATGATTGAGAATCCCGGGCAGTGCATCGAGGTGGCTCGCGCTTTCGGTAACTTCCAGAAGCTGGGAGCCAACCTTCCCGGAGCCCCTCTATTCGAGACCATCCCGGACTTCCACAACACGACTAAGCGTTTCAAGAACTTCCAGGCTGCTATTGCTGCTGACCCCTTGGGACGCGTTAAGAGCGTGCAGAAGGAGATTGACTGGTATCTGTCCCGCGAGGCCGATTGTCACAAGGTCGTGAATTACTTGGCCAGTGGCGAGCTGCCCCTGCGCGTGACCCATAACGACACCAAGCTCAACAACGTGATGCTGGATGACGTGACGGGTGAGGGTATCTGCGTAATCGACCTCGACACCACCATGCCGGGCTCCGCCCTGTATGACTTTGGCGACATGATTCGTACCTCCACATCCCCGGCCGCCGAGGATGAGAAGAACACTGCTCTGGTGACCATGCGCATGGAGTACTTCGAGGCTCTGGCCAAGGGATATTGTGAGGCCGCAACCTTCCTGACTCCGCTGGAGAAGGAGCTGCTGCCGTTCTCCGGTAAGCTGCTCACCATGGAGTGCGGTATGCGCTTCCTGACGGACTATCTGGAGGGCGACACCTACTTCAAGATTAAGCGTCCCGAGCACAACCTGGATCGCACCCGCACCCAGATGGCCCTCGTGGAGTCTATCGAGAAGCAGATGGATGCCATGATGGCTGTTGTGAAGAAATACTGATAACGCGCAGTATCTCAAGCATTTCGCCCTGCCTGCGCTCTATGCCGGGCAGGGTTTTTTGATTATCGTATGGAAACGACCTTGTTGCAGGAACCGCTCGGCTTGCTGGAGGCTGTGCTGCGTGTGCCGGTGGGAGATGAAATGGTGGCGGGATATTATCTGCACATAGGTGGAAGGCTGTACAGCACCCGCCTGGCAGGTACACCGACTGGCCCGGCTCTCTGGCAATTGTGCGAACTGCCTGCTCCGGCTGAGGAGGAGGCTGCTGCGGCGGCTTTGTTAGGGCGCGAAGTGCGCCGCGTGTTGCTCAGTAACTTTCCCGGTGACGATACACAGCCATCTCTGGTGCTCGATTTGGGGCAGCAGCATTACCTGCACTTTTACCCTGTCTGTGAAGTGGGGCTTGCTCCGCTTATGGCTCTCTCCCCCGACAGCGGCGAGGTAGTGGCTCAGCTTTGCCATAGCGTGGAGCTGCCGCCGGTTGTGACAGTGGAGCCGTCTGTACGGCGTCGTGTGCTTTTGGGACGTCGTTTGCTGGGGGCGGGGGTGGCCGTGTTTTTTTCCTCTCTTATATCGGTTGGGGGCGGAGCACCGGAATCCGTGGCCATACCGATTGCTCTTTGCGGATTAGTGGCAACACTGGTGGGGATGCAACTGCTGAAGCGCAAGAGCATTTGCCCGTGGTGTGGTGAGCAGGCATTCGAAGCCACCGGTCTAAGCGGATATTTCTGCTGCTACCATTGCGGGAATAGTATTGACGTTAAATTGCCATAAATGAGGGGTAGCTTGAGCGAGCGGACAAAGGGACATCTGGCAGCTTTAGCAGCGGCTTGCCTGTTCGGGCTGATGAGCCCTGTGTGCAAACTGGCCATGGGCAGCGGCGTGGTGGATGGCCCCACGCTGGCAGCCATGCGTGTGTGCGGCAGCGCCTGCATGTTCTGGCTTGTGAGTCTGTTTGTGCGTGGTCAGCGTATTCGCAGGAGGGATTGGCCGGCTCTCATAGCCATGAGCCTGTGTGGCATGGGGCTCAATCAGTTCTTGTATGTAACGGGGCTGCAGTATACTTCCCCCACCAATGGCTGTGTGATAGGTACGAGCACTCCCATTGTTGCACTGATGCTTTCTGCCATGTTTCTGAAAATGCGTATCACCTGGCAGCGAGGGGGTGGCATTGTGCTGGCTTGTTGTGGTGCGCTGCTGCTGCTGCTGGGCTCGGCACATGGTGGCGGAGGAAACGTGTCGGGAGATTTGCTGTGTCTGGGCTCGCAGCTGGCTGCAGCGTGCTATTTTGTTTTTTTCGGGCGGCTGATTCGCCGCTACCGCGTTATCACCCTTATGAAGTGGCTCTTTACCATTTCTGCCGTGGTGGCATTGCCCATTTTCGGTCCCCATCTGGCAGAAGTGCACTGGGCAGAGCTGCAGGCGCAGGAGTGGTGGAGCTGTGCGTATGTGGTGGGCGTGG
This sequence comes from Akkermansia sp., assembly GCA_017415555.1. Taxonomy (GTDB): domain Bacteria; phylum Verrucomicrobiota; class Verrucomicrobiia; order Verrucomicrobiales; family Akkermansiaceae; genus Akkermansia. Next base: position 490 of record JAFQGF010000018.1, on the reverse strand, counting down.
GCACCTTTGTGTGTTATCTCCTGCTCAATGCCGGGCAGAGTCGCCTTGCTCCGCCGGTAGTGGCGGCTTATAACTATGTACAGCCGGTGGTGGCAGCAACAGCCGGCGTCCTTTGGGGGGTGGATATGCTCACCTGGCAGAAATGCCTGGCCATTTTGTTGATTGTCTGCGGTGTTCGTATGGTGACACGCAAAAAGCCCGCCTGAGCGAGTTGCTCAACACGTTGGAATTGGGCGGGGTATTGCGAGCCTTCAGGCGAGCCAAATTCAAGAGCTTCGCCGCACGGCGAGGCGGCATAAAATAGCCACGGGTGGAGTGAGCAACGCGAACGAAACCCGTGGGTATAGCGAAAAAACAAACCGAACCCCACCGGATGGTGGGGTGGCACCCTGTCACGGCGTAGGGCGTGAGCCCGGAGACGGAAAAGCGATGCTACATATTGAAGCATGGGCATTATGCCACCCCTCCTTACGTCGGGGTTCCCATATTT
>JAFQGF010000017.1 GCA_017415555.1 Akkermansia sp. | reverse complement strand
ATCTACGCTACTAAATCGCGCAAAAAATGGATTGACCGCCCACACTGTATTATGCTATAAAACATTTGCGTTCATCCGGACAAAAAACAAGAAGAAATGGCTTTTTCGTGTCAAAAGGAGGGCGGCAGCTTAGTCTGTCACGTAAGCAGTAGTAAAATTAACCTTCGAATTAAAAGTTGCTTTTGTTTCGATAATTTCTCTTTTATCTGCATGCTTATAGATGAAAGAGTCATATTTGATGTATCCATTCTCTTTTTGACAATTCACAAAACAAGCTGAATGGGCATTTTCTGAAAGCACCCGAATTGGGGTGTCATCACTTTCAGCGTTGCTTAAATGTGTCGATAAGAAAACGAGAATGCATATCGGGATAATTTTTTTATAAGTACACATAGGTAAGGGGGGGCTATTTAGTGAATGGTCTTCAATCAGGGGAGAGAAAAGCTCAATTTTTCGAGCCTTGCGGTATTGATTTTGGTTGTATGTTTCATCGTTCTATGCGTATAGGCGCACGAGGACGATTTTTCGATAGTTTCGACACTTTTTCTGCACTGCGTCAAAAAAGTCGCGGAACCCCTGCAATGCAGGAAAAAACAAAAAAGCCCCGGGAGCCTGCGGCGACAGTCTGTCACCCCGTTTCACGGGGCTCAAAAATATGTTTATCTCTGGCAGGGGCGTCCGGCTTCGGCAAGCCTACGCCGAGACGGGGCGCTCGCGTTGCTCGCTTACCCCTGCCTATCATCTTTCGCCCCTCGGGGGCTCCTGATTTCGGTTCGCCATACAGCTCGACAAATTGTAGATTGTAAATAAAAACCAATTATCGACCTCGTCTACATCGCTATTACGTTGGGTTATTTACCGAACGACATACTAGTTCGTCCTGCATGCCTCTATAAATTCCCATTTGCTCGTTGCGGGGTATAGCAGGGGCTATTGTTGAAATCAGCGGTTTTGCATGAGGGGCAGGAGTGCTTTGTAGGCGCTGGGGGAGTTTGGACGAGATTCTCGCCTGAGCGTGAACGAGATTGCGGCGTACACAGCAGCTCAGTGATAAAATTCGTATCGATTCTCATCTTCGCGTGCTATGGGAGCTCGTGGGGGAAAGGTGTTGATTATTCAATCGATGCGTAAAATCTTTGGGATACATGCTGTCAGGGAGGGAATTTTTTCTTGTCTTGTCCGGCGACAGGGGGTATGATAGGCGCATGCGCATGAAATTTTATCTGACTCCGGCACTGGGGGGGCTGCTTCTGGTCTCCTGTGCGGGCACGAAAGAGTTTACGATTTACACGACTCCGTGTGATGGGGCTACGGTACACATCAATGGGGAGCTGATGGAGGGTACAACGCCGCTGACTACGGAAGTGGAGCAGAGTAAGGACTTGGGGATTGTGGTAGAGAAGGACGGCTACCAGGTGGGCTCTGCCACAGTGTATACGCAGACGAGCTGGTGGCGTGCGTTGTTGTGGACCAAAAACGACCCCAAAGCGCGTTACATAGAAGAGGATGCGGTAACGATACCAATGGAAAAGGTAAAGACGATACGCTCGTACACTCCCACGGTGCTGCCGAAGTTCGACCCGCCGCCTGCTGCGATTCAGGCAGCACCGGCTTTGCATGCTCTGCCTGCCGGGTTGTGAAGGCGTGAATAGATATCCGGAGGGGAAGGTATGCAGGCTCTTGGTATTCAGTCAATATTTGGCATTCCCTATGTGGTGGCTTCTCTGGCGGATGCCGGGGGGTATCTGGCCGGGGTGGCAGCTGATACGCAGAGTGCTGTGCTAGTGGCGCATTCGGACGTGCATGTGCTGACGCGGATGCTGTGCGACCCGGAGTATGGGCAGGGGATGACGCGTTTTCATTACATCTGCCCGGATGGTATGCCTCTTGTATGGTTGTTGCGGCGTAAGGGAGCTGCGGCCCATCGCCTGTATGGCCCGGATATGATGGAATGTGTGTGGGATTGTGGGCGAGCACGGGGGCTGCGCCATTTTCTGCTGGGGGGCTCGGAGGAGGCTGTAGCTCTGCTGCGGCAGAAGCTTGGAACTCGTTTTCCCGGGGTGGAGGTGGTGGGGCACTATTGCCCGCCCATGGGGAGCTGGCCGGAGGGGGAGGACGAGCGCATCTGCCAACACATTGCCCGGAGCGGAGCCAACTGTGTGTGGGTGGCTCTGGGGTGCCCCAAGCAGGAGCGGTGGTTGTATACAAACTTGCCTCAATTGCCGCCGGCTGTGTATTTTGCTGTTGGGGCAGCCTTCAATTTTCATGCCGGGCTGGTGCGGCAGGCACCCCGGTGGGTGCGCGCCCATGGGTTGGAGTGGCTCTACCGCCTTTGCTGCGAGCCCCGGCGCCTGCTGAGGCGTTATCTGGTGCACAACTCCCTGTTTCTCTGGTATTGCCTGACGCGGAAAATATGAGTCTGCGATGGGGGGCTCTGAAAGCTCCGCAACGAGCTGGAAATTCCCCCCGATGGATGTATTTTGTCGTTGACAATTGCTGCCTTATGGTATATAACGCGCGCACACATTAACCAAGAGCAGCACTATGGTATCTCGCAAACACACCACCATCAAACGTAAGGTAAAGAATTGGACGGCGGCGGACTCAGCGGAGTTGTACTGTATTGACGCCTGGAGTAATGGCTACTTCGGGGTGTCGCGCACCGGGGAGGTGACGGTGAATCTGGTGGATACTGATGGCGAAACTCGAGCCGTGAGCCTGCATACCATCATGAAGGGGCTGGCCGAGCGTGGCACGGATGCGCCGGTGCTGCTGCGATTCCGCGATTTGCTGCGTGCGCGTATCGATGAGCTGAACAAGAGCTTCATTAAGGCCATTAAAGAGGCTGATTACAAGGGCGTGTACCGTGGCGTGTACCCGGTGAAGGTGAATCAGCAGCGCGAGATTGTGGAGGAGATTGTTTCCTATGGTTCCCGTTACCACTACGGGCTGGAGGCCGGCAGTAAGCCGGAGCTGATTGCAGCCATGGCTCAGATGCGCGACCCGGAGGCCTTCCTGATGTGCAATGGCTATAAGGATGACGAGTTTATCGATCTGGCACTGATGGCCCAGCGCATGGGGATTAATATCTGCCTGATTCTGGAGATGCCCAACGAGCTGCCGGCCATTCTGGAGCGCGCCCGCAAGCTGGGTATCGATCCGAACCTGGGTGTGCGTGTGCGCCTGGCTGCCAAGGGGGCCGGCCACTGGAGCGAATCCGCCGGGGATCGCTCCGTATTCGGCCTCAATACGGCACAGGTTATCGAGGTGGTGGATACACTGAAAGCAGCGGATAAGCTGCATTGCCTCAAGGTGCTGCACTACCACCAGGGCTCCCAGATTCCCAACATCTCCGTGGTGCGCGAGGGGCTCACTGAGGCCTGCCGCATGTACATTGACCTGGTGCGCGAGGGGGCTCCCATGGGCACGCTGGATATGGGCGGTGGCCTGGCTGTGGACTACGATGGCTCGCAGACGAACTTCCACTCCTCCTGCAACTATACCATGGAGGAGTACGCCCGAGATATTGTGGAGGTGGTGGGCGAGCTGTGCAGCAAGTGCGGTGTGGCGCACCCCACGCTGGTGACGGAAAGTGGCCGTGCGATAGCTGCATTCCATTCAGTGCTGGTGTTCAATATACTGGATGTAGCGAGTGCCCCGGGGCAGGATGCTCTGCCGCCGGAACTGCCCGAAAACCCGAGCGAGATTCTCAAAGCCCTGGATGAGACGCGCCGCATGCTGACCCGCAAAAACATACAGGAGTGCTACAACGATGCCAACTACTACCGCGACCAGCTGCGTATGCAGTTCTTCTATGGCAATGCCAACCTGCGCGAGCGCGGCGTGGGCGAGGCTATTTACTGGCACATCATGGGCCTTATATCTCGCCGCATTGCCGAGATGAGCGAAATCCCCGAGGATCTCAAAGAGGTGTCTGACAACATGGTGGACTTCTACTACGGCAATTTCTCCCTCTTCCAGAGCATGCCGGATTCCTGGGCCATTGACCAGCTTTTCCCCGTGATGCCGATTCAGCGCTTGTGCGAGCGCCCCACGCAGAAGACTGTGCTGGTGGATATCACCTGCGACTGCGATGGGAAGGTTGATAATTTCATCGACCGCGAGGACGTGGCACATTCCCTGCCGCTGCACGAGTTTGAGGGCTCAGAGAATTACTATGTGGCCGTGTTCCTGATTGGGGCATACCAGGAGACGCTGGGTGACATCCACAACCTGTTGGGCGACACCAACGTGGTGAGTGTGCACCTGGAGAATGGGCGACCTGTCTACACCCAGGAAGAGGAAGGTGACAGCGTGGCAGATGTGCTTTCCTATGTGAAGTACGACGGCCGCGACCTGGTGGCTCAGTTCCGCAACCTGGCCGAGCGCGCCGTGGAGGAGGGGCTCATCACCCCCCGCCAGCGCCGCGACGCACTGGAAGCCTACCGCACCGGCCTGAATGGCTACACGTACTACGAGCTGTAAGTCTGCCTGGTAAGAGTCTCCTGCCACACCGGTTGTATGGTGTAATGCAGAGAGAGATTCTTTTGCTGAATCAGCTCAGGATGAGGCTCAGGAGCCGCCGCATATCGGCGGGGGTGTAGCGTTGGTCCAACGGGAGGGGCAGGAGGGTGCGAGCCAGGTCGTTTTCCGGTTGGTCGGGAGTGGTGGCGGTAATTACCTCCGGCCAATAGAGAGGCAGCGCTATGCCCGCATCGATAAGGTCATCCCGCAGGCCGGGAATGCCGCAGACGAGGGGGTAGCACATAGGTGCCGCGGCAGGGGCATCGGGGAGCTGCAGGCGGTTGATGTGCGCGAGCTCCCGGTGCAGAATAGCGTAGTTTTCCAGTCGTCGGCGAGCGGCGGCCTCCCAGTCGATGCTGCTGAGGAGTCGGCGGGTGAGGGGAGACATGCGGAGGAACGAGTGGCAGAGGTCGGTCTCCGCAGCATCGAATGCGGGGGCTGCGGCGCATGTGCCTGCTTCCAGTTGCTGCAGCAGGCATGTGGCTCTGGGAGCAGAGACATCTTCTGCAGCAGGTAGTTGCAGCGGGAAAGGGGCACAAGCCACGCCGCCATCGCTCAGACCTGCAAATTTGCGAGGACTGTAGAAAGTGGGGAGCCCGGGCTGTGGCGGGCTATACAGAGCGGTGGTGGCATCTACCACCACCGGGCCGGGGTGTCGCAGGGCAGCTGCACGAACGGCATCGCCGGTAAGCCCGAAATAATTGACCAGCAGGAGCAAATCCCCGGAAGTCGCATCTGGCGGGGGATGGGGGGCCAGCCGGGAGTCGGTTGCATAGCAATGGACGGGGAGCCCCAGGCGTTCTATCGGTTGCAGAATGGTGTCGCACACATAGCGGGGGACGAGCACGCGCTGCGGGCGTGGCATGTTGCGGAGGAGGCACTCCAGGGCTGCGCGACCGCTGCTCAGCCAAGCACATCCGACACTTTCGGGGTAGGGAAAGTTGTCGTACCGGGGCAGAGCCAATCCGATGGGGCCGCCCATCATATCTGAGGCGTTGGTATCAGGCATCGGGAGGCGTGTACCCCAGGTCATCGTATGGGTCATCGAATCGATTGGGCTCCAGTGGGGTAGGGGGTGTTTGCGGTGTAATGGGGCGGATAATGAGGGTGCCGTGTTGGCCGAGGCGATTGAAGAGCCCCCCGAAAAGGCGCAGGGTGATGAAGTGGAGGCGGTTGAAGGTGGCACCATAGCGTTGGCAATCTGCCCGGTAGGCGCGGTCGATGGCCGCCCGGGAGAGAGGGGCCCCTTCTTTCAGTGCATGGTAGAGCACATCGTGCCGCAGGCTGGGCATAAGATCCTCCGCGTGGGTGGTGCCCACGCTGTTGCCATCCCACACATAGCGGCGGTGCAGGATGAGGGTATCTCCCCGGGCTTCCATGAGCACCCGGTGCGGAGCCTGCGGATGCAGCCCGCGCCAGTAGCCCAGGTTCATGCCGGAATCCTTCCATACGATGGCCCGGCGTGTGCGCAGGCAGAAGCCCGGGGCTCGGTGCGGCATATAGGTGTACCAGTTATCCTCCTTTTGTGCCGCCTGCTGTACCTCGGGGGCTATGCGTTTGTGCAGCACAGCATCCAACAGACCCGTGCAGCCGGTTAGCTGAGTGGAACCGAGAATCATCAGGGGGAGAATGTGCCGCAGTCTCATGCTTCGGTTATTCTAGCTCCCTTCGGTGTGGATGTCAATCATATATCCGCTGTAAACGGCAGGACTTGGGCCGTGCGCAGAGGGGAGCATATTCGTACATGCCCGGCAAGCCCAAATTGTCGGGCATGATACCCGAAGATCCCCTAATCTTGCGGCTCGTGGCTTTTTCTCTTTACATCGGCGATGGCTACAGGTAGAATGCAGCGCATAAAATCTTCCTCCCTTTCCGGGTATAAGGCCTTATACCCCGTCAGAAAACGCCGGGGAAAGCCGCCAGCCGGGGGGAGTGGAAAGCAACGGAGGATTCCCCCCCCTGCAATCACTAACCTTTCACAGAAAACATCAGTATGAGCACACCATTCCTCAACAAAGAGCTTCACGTCGCCTGGTCTCAGCTCACCCCGGAGCGCGCCCGCACGGAAATCCGCAGCGCCATCGAAAGCGCCAAAAATGCTGTGGCAGCCATCTGCGCTGTGCAGGAGCCCACATACGACAACACATTTGCCGCCCTCGAGGCCAGTGGGACAGAGCTTATGCGCGGCTGGCAGCGCCTCTCGCATCTTCAGTCCGTCATGGACTCCCCCGAGCTGCGCGATGTTGTCAATGAGCTGATGCCGGAGGTCGTCATCTACTCTTCGAGCGTTACCCTCAACCCGCAACTTTATGCCGTGCTCAAAAAAGCCGCGGCTCAGCCCTGGGTGGCGGAGCTCAGCGCCGTCAAACAACGCTTCATCTCTGAAACTCTGGCGGACTTCCGGGAAAACGGAGCCGAACTCAGCAATGAGCAGAAAGTGCGCTACGCCGAGCTGACTACCAAACTGGCCCAGCTCTCCCAGACCTTCGGCGAGTATGTGCTGGATTCCACCAACTCCTGGGAATACATCACAACAGATGCCGCAGAACTGGAAGGCCTGCCGGCCTCAGCCCTGGCTGCTGCACAGGCAGATGCCTTCAGCAAAGGCCATGGCACTGCGGAAGCCCCGGCCTGGCGCTTCACCCTGCAATTCACCTCCGTGCAGCCGGTGCTTACTTTTGCGGAGAATGAAGGTCTGCGCAGCCGCATCTGGCACGCTATGAACGAGAAGGGAACCGGTAAATACGATACCCAGTCCTTGATTCATGAGATTATGGCTCTGCGTGCCGAGAAAGCTGCTATGCTGGGCTATGAGCGATACTCCGACTACGTGACCTCCCGCCGCATGGCAGGCAGCGGCTCCAACGCCCTCAGTTTCATCAACCGTTTGCACGAGAGGGTCAAAGCCCCCTTCCTGGCAGAGCAGGAGGAAATCCGCCGCTTTGCCGAGCAGGCCTCCGGCACCGCTATGCCCATCATGAAGCCCTGGGATATCGCCTACTGGAGCGAGAAACGCCGCAAGGCGCTCTACGATTTCGACAGTGAGGAACTGCGCCCGTACTTCCCCATGCAGGGAGTGCTGGATGGCATGTTCTCCATATACTCCGGCCTCTATGGCATACGTCTGGAGCAATGTCCCACTGCCTGCATAAAGGAGGGCGACGCCCTGCCAGCGGATACTGTGGAAGTGTGGCACCCGGAGGTGCTGTTCTACAAGGTGTACGATGTGGAAAGCGGCGAGCACCTCGGCTCCTTCTATGCAGACTGGTACCCGCGCGACAGCAAACGCGGCGGAGCCTGGATGAACTGCCTATCCTGCGGTCGCCCGCCCATGAATGGCGAGGCCCGCGTGCCGCACCTGGCACTCATGTGCGGTAATATGAGCCGCCCGGTGGGCGATACACCCGCACTGCTCACCCACCGGGAAGTGGAAACCGTGTTCCACGAGTTCGGCCATCTGCTCCACCAGATTCTCAGTGATGTGGAGGTGGAAAGTCTGGCCGGTTGCAATGTGGCCTGGGATTTTGTGGAGCTGCCCAGCCAGATTAACGAAAACTGGTGCTGGGAAAGCGAAGCTCTGGACCGCTTCGCTCGCCACTGGCAGACCGGTGTACCCATGCCCAAAGAACTGAAGCGGAAAATGCTCGCCGCCCGCAACTGTGGCGCGGCCACCTTCGCCATGCGCCAGCTCTGTTTCGGTAAGCTCGACCTGGAGCTCCACACCAACACCGCCACCTACGCCGGCCGGGACGTGGAGGAGGTAGACCGCGAAATTCTGGCAGACTACCGCATTCCCACCACAGAGCAGGCCAACAGCGCATTGCGCTGCTTCAGCCATATTTTTGACGGTGGGTATGAGTCCGGCTACTACTCCTACAAGTGGGCAGAAATGCTGGAGGCCGATGCCTTCTCCCGCTTCGCAAAGGAAGGAATCTTCAATCCTTCCACCGGGCGCGACTTCCGCCGCTGCATTCTCTCACAGGGCAACAGTCGCCCCGCAGCCGAGCTCTACCGCGACTTTATGCAGCGAGACCCCGACCCTGAGGCTATGCTGCGCCGCGATGGTATCTGCTGATGCGCTCCGAACCATTGTTCGGAGTACCCGAATTTCGCCTGCCTGCCTGTCGGCAGGCAGGCTCTCGATTTGCCCGTTCCCCCCTTTTTGAGAGGGGGGGTATATCTCATTATAAATGCGATATACTTCTCACCTGTTGAATAACTGAGACTTAGGATTAATCGGAGGCGTATCTGAAACTCCTAAAATGACAGTCGGGGGATTTCTTTGCTGTCTCATAACGAGATTTGCGTATCTTTTTTTGCTTGCAAACGCTTTTCGAATGAGTTGTATTACAGGACGTACCAGATGCATTCTGATACATAACCTTAAAAACTCTCACCTAATTATGAAACTCAAATTACCTAAATTATTACTCACGGCTGTTTTGCTGCTTGGCAGTATGTCGCAGGCCGCAACACTTTCATCCAATGTATACGAATACTACGGCAACTCTCTGACAGTATCCGGAACAGTCAATCTTGCCCCTGACTATGAGTATGCATGGAGCCCATCCGGAGGAGATGCAAATCTTACCGGAAATGGAACCATCGCGTGTAAACAATTTGATTACCAGACAGATTTGTATATCGGCGAAACATCGGGGACGGTAAATATCGGCTCCGGTATCACAATGAGCTATGCCGGATTTTACTTAGAGTACGGCAATTTCAATGTTGACGCTACGTTCAAAAATTATTCATATATTGACTCATCCGATGCAACTATAGACATAACAGATGCTAAAATTGAGACATGTTTGTTAGCAGGGGAGAGCACCACCTTTATTCGCCCCAATCTGGAGGTGAACAACAATGTATGTTTGGAAGCGTCTGGAGAACTGACCATACAGGGCAATCTCGTGCTTAACGGTGGCAGAAAGCCCATATCCGGCAATGTCTTCCAGTATATGATGAATGCCAACGAGGCAAAAAAATACTTCGGTGGCGTAGATTATATAGTGTGGGAAAATGTTCCTACAATTACCATTACCGGTACTCTTACCCTCAAAGCGGATACTGCCGTAACCTTCTGGAATGATGATGAGACAGGTGGATATTATATTCCATCCTCCGGCGAGGCTCTGTTCATTTGCGGAAAGCTGGAAAATCAGGCAAGCCTGAACAAACTTAAGCCATACGCTGTTAAGACGGAGATAACGGATTACGAGGAATATGAGGGTGAAATATATCCTATCGAGAATTACACTCAAATCAAGTTCCTTTCCGATTACGAGTTTGAAGCCCGCACCGGCGAGGGCGGACTTACCTACATTTATCTGGTAAGTGGCAGCAGCACTGCGCCGTCCGGCAGCGGCAGCGCCGGTGGCAGCGCACCGGCTCCGGCACCCGGGCTGAATGTGAGCAGCGGCCAGACGGTAGAAATCTCCAAAAAGCCCGATTCCTTCGTCAATAGGTGGCTGATTGCCTACGGGATGGGGGATTTTTTAATTACGAATTACGAGGTGTGAAATACGAATTATTGGGCGAGTGTGGTACGCATGGAGAGTGTGGTGAGGAGGGCCAGGAAGCGTGCGTAGTCATGCTCGCGGTCTGCGGAAACGAGGGCGAACTGGTACTCGCCCTGTCGGGCATCTTCTGCGGCAGCGTTGTGCAGGCGGAGTTGAATGACTTCCTCGCTGTCGGTTTGGCGACCGCGCAGTCGGGCTTCCAGCTCGGCGGCGGGGACATGGATGTAGACGTCGGCGTAAGCACGGCGAATGATGGAATCCGTGCAGGCGCGGATGGAGGCAGCGCCCTGAACGTCAATATCCATCACGACGTTCTTTCCCTGTTGCAGCAGGTCGATGATGTCGGCCTTGAGGGTGCCGTAGGAGTTGCCGTGTACGGTGGCATGCTCCAGGAATTCGCCGGCCGCGACCTTGGCTGAGAAGGTTTCGGGGGAGAGGAAGTGGTAGTCCACACCATCCTGCTCGCCGGGGCGGGGCTGGCGGGTGGTGCAGGAGATGGAGTAAGCGGTAAGACCATCGGCCTCAGCACGGCGGCAGAGAGTCGTCTTGCCGGAGCCGGATGGGCCGGAAACGATAAGAAGAGTACCAAGCATGGAGAAGGACGAATTAAGGGGTGAGAGGAAGGAGATTATTCAATATTCTGAACCTGTTCGCGGATTTTTTCCAGCTCTGTTTTGGCGGAAACGACGAGCTGTGCAAGGGCCGCATCGTTTGCCTTGGAGCCGGTGGTGTTGAGCTCACGGAAGATTTCCTGGCAGAGGAAGTCCAGCGTGCGGCCAACGGCTTCGGGCTTGTCGCAGATTTTCTCGAATTGATCGAGGTGGGAGGCGAGGCGGGTCGTTTCCTCGCTCACATCGCAGCGGTCAGCAAAGAGGGCGATTTCCTTAATGAGGCGCTCATCGTCCGCCGGGATGGGCAGGCCGCTTTCTTCCAGACGCTTGAGGAGCTGCTCCCGATAGTGGGCAGGCACGCCGGCTGCCCGGGCGATGAGCTGCTCGCGGTATTCTCGCAGGGTGTTGATGCGGCGCAGGAGGTCGGTACGCATGTTGGCTCCTTCCTGTGCACGCAGGGCGAGGAAGGCAGCCAAGGCCTCGCGGATGGCGGGTTCTGCAGCGCCCCAGGCAGTGTCCGGTGAGATGTCGGCTTCGGTCTCTTCGCCGATGATGCCCAGGCGCAACAGGGCATCCAGCGTGAGCTCCACACACTTGCCGGTGGTGTTGGCTACCTCGGCTGTGCATGCCTGCAGGGCTGCGAGCCTGGCTCTGTTGACGGTAAGTGTACCGCCGCCGGCGGCTGAGGTTTGAAGGGAAATGGTGATATTGACGCGACCGCGGGACACACAGCCTGCCACCAGCTCGCGTACGCGGGTTTCCAGCTCGGCCCAGGCGCGGGGCAGGGAGATGGCGATTTCTGTCTGTTTGCGGTTGACGCCGCCGATTTCCACACGGAGGGAGGCGTTATTAAGCGGGGCGGTGGCAGCCCCGAATCCGGTCATGCTGTTCATAAGGGGGATTTTCCGATGATGTCGAGCAGGCGCGAGTCGAGCGCGAGTGCTTCGTTGACGTTGAAATTGAGGTCGGCTCGCAGGTCATCCACTGCGCGCATGCGGCGCAGCAGGTCGGGCACGCTGTGGGCGGTGGCTACGGCCGCGAGCTCCGGTGCCAGCGGTTCTGCATCCGGCGCGTGCGAGGCCAGTAATACGGCTTGTCCCAGGCACAGGGAGAGCAGCTCCAGCATCTGGGCACGCTCCCCCAGGTACTCGCTCTCAATGCGGGCGTTGGTCACGTCCTTCTGCATGGCTTCCCAGTTGCGGATGTCGGTACCCTCGGACACGGCTTTGGCCTCGGCTTTCAGGGCAGCGGTGATGCGCTCGGTAATTTCCTCCCTCCGTTTGGTGAGCAGGCTCTGGAAGTCCGCTCGCAGGGCGAGGGCCGCCACATCGTTGCCGAGGCGGGGCAGGGCGGCACGCACGGTGGGCAGGAAAGCCTGCTGGGCATTGGTAAGGCGCACGCCACGGCGGGAGTCGCGCAAATCCAGCCGCACGCAGCGGGAGAGGATGGTGGGCAGGAGCTTTTGCGGCAGGGCGGTGATGAGGATGATGAGGGTCTGCGGCGGGGGCTCTTCCAGTGTTTTCAGAAAGGCGTTGGCGGCTTCATCCAGCAGGCGGTCGGCCTCATCAATGATGACGAGCTTAGTCTCGCCCTCGGCCGCTCGCAGAGCCAGAAAAGGCTCCACACTGCGCACGGCATCGATGGAAATGGTGCGAATCTTGGAGCCGGGGCGCAGTACGCGGCAACTCTGGTGATGCAGGTTTTCCAGGGTGTCGGCGCGGGCTCCATTCAGCTCTGCGGCCAGAGCCAGTGCCAGGCGGTGTGTGCCGGCATCTGCGGCACCGGTGAAGAGGAGGGCGTGCGGCTGTCTGCCATTAGCCCGGGCATTGCGCAGCAGGGTGTGCGCCTGTTCGTAGGTGAAAGCCATGGCGTAGTCAGTGTTCGGGGTAAGAACCCAATACTTTGAACATGGGCGTGTGGTCGTGCAGGACGCTCAGGCAGGTCTTGAGCGGCTCTACCTCCTCGTGTCCTTCTACATCGATGTAGAAGAGGTATTCCCAGGCTGTGTCGCGGTTGGGGCGGGAGTCCATGCAGTATATGTTTACGCCATGGTTTTTAAAGACATTGAGCACGTCTACCAGACTACCGGCCGTGTGGGGGACCCCAAAGCAGATGGTGGTGCGGTCCTTGCCGCTGGGGGCGTTGCGCTGGCGGCCGATGACTGCGAAGCGCGTGGTGTTGTCGGATTTGTCCTGAATGTTGGCGTTGAGCAGCCTGAGTCCGTAAAGGCGGCCGGCCATTTCGCTGCCGATGGCCGCGGCTCCCTGTTCCGCCTCGATGGCTGCGCGGCGAGCTGCAGCCGCCGTAGAGGGGGTGGCCACCAGCGCAGCATTCGGGTAGTGTTGCAGAAGCCATTCGCGGCATTGGCCCAGAGCCTGCGGGTGCGAGTATATGATGCGGATGTCTGCGGACTCAACATTGCTCATCAGGCAGTTGAGAACAGGTTGATGCACTTGGGCGCAGATGCGTAAGCCCTTGGCTCCCAGCAAATCCAGAGCCTGGGATACTTTGCCGTCCGTGCTGTTCTCGATGGGCACCATGCCGTAGTCCACTTCCTTGCGGTCCACCGCGTGGAAAATGTGGTTGAAGGAGGGGTAGGGTATCAGCTCGACGCTATCGCCGAAACGCGACTGCGCTGCCTGGTGGCTCCAAGTCCCTTCCGGCCCCAGGTAGCCAACTTTCATCCCGCCTTCCAGGGCGAAGCTCATGCTCACTATCTGGCGGTATACGCTCTGCAATCCTTTTTCCGGCAGAACTCCGGCATTGTTGGCCATGAGCTTGGCAAAAAGCTTACTCTCACGCTCGGGTACAAAGATGTGGCTGTTGGCTCCTTTCTTGATTTCTCCCACGGCATGTACGCAGCCCATGCGCTGCTTCAGCAGCTCCACGATTTCTGCATCGATGCGGTCAATCTCCTGTCTCAGCTCGTCCAAGGTCATATGCGTGCACGTATTCTACCATAAACGCTCCCATCCTGCAATGGCAAATTCTGTAAGCCTCATTTTTGTCCTTAGCTCTCTTACTTGAATATATTGTTTATCTCATCGAATGTTGTCTCTGCAATAAAGCTTGCCGAGATATGTGAATATTATGATGGAAAAATTATAAAATATATTATATTTGTGGAAAAGATATGCTCTATTTATTATCTATATATGTATCGAAAAAATATATGAGAAATACTTCGTTCTTCATCTAAAATAATCATATAAGAAAAGTGGAATATCGGCTACTGTGTTCAATTCTGTCCAAAACTCGGTTTTCCGGAAGAGGTGAGAAAGAAAAAAGTACCTATTAAACAAGTAGGAGTATTTTGGGCTCCGACTCGTTTTTATGGGCAGCTTATAGTAAATATGCAATTCTCATGATGTGACCCTTATTTGTATTTTTATAAAAAAATGAGCAATTTTGAGAAGAAAAAGGGAAAAATCAACTCATTTTCAACTTTTTTAAACAATAAAGACAATTTTATTACAAAATTTCGACACGAAGGCTTATGGAGCGGAGCTGACAGTATTGAAGGAGCTCTGTTGAAAAAAATACCAAAATTCATGCTTTATTCTTGTAAAAAAGGCTATAATGTAAAGAAAAAGATAAAAGGTGCTTTATGACAAGAGCTGCTGCAAATGATTGGATTTTTTTACAAATGCTTGATGTGTAAGTGGATAGAGCTATTGAGTAGAAGTTGAATGAGGTAGATGAGGGAGCCTGATTAGTGATGGGTGCTCTTCGAATAGGTGCAGCAAAGGCGGCGTGCCGTTTTCGGGGTGGCGAACTGCGCTGGAGTGTGGCGAGGCTTGGCTTGCTTTGTGTTCACGAATTCTTACTCAAACTCCGATTTCGTATTCCTCGAAAACGAAAGGTGGGAGTTGTATCCACGCTGAGATTAAGCCGTGTTTCGTCACTGAAATTTGCTGAGATACAGGAAGTTGCATGTGGCCGTCCTGGAGATGCTGGGGGCGTGATAGAGAAAAGTTTTACAATTTTTCTTGACTTTTATGGGATGGGCGATATACTTTGTGCAGAGATATGAAGCGTGCTTCATAAAATATGAATGATGAGATACAGACACGGCAGGCGATATCGTTTCTGATTAAGCTGATAACGGACCGCGTAGAGACCTTATTCTCTCTGCGCGCGGAGATTCCGGTGACTGCGGCGCAGAGCCGGGTGTTGATGTATCTGGAAGCGTGCGGCGGCGGCCCGGTGTCCCAGAAAGAATTGGAGCAGTACCTGAATGTGACGCACACGACGGCAAAAGGACTGCTGAAGCGATTGGAGGAGAAGGGGTTTGTACGCACTGCATTTGACAGCAGAGATGGGCGCGTGAAGAATGCCTACATAACGGATAAGTCGCGGCAGTGTCGGGACGAGTTGGCCGAACACATATCCGACATAACGGGGCAGATGGTAGCCGGGTTGGATGCACAGGAGCAGGGTCAGCTATTCGAGTTGCTGCGCCGCGTATACCGCAACATTAAATAAGATTTAACACTCAGATAACTCAATGAAAGCAAAGAATATAGTGACAATGGTGCTGAGCGGCGCGATGGTAGTCGGCCTGTCCGGCTGCGGGGATGGAGAGAACGGGGAGCCCGGATTGATGACTCGCATATACCGGGATTTCCTGGGAGGAGAGGCTCCCGAGCAGCATCAGGGGATGCCGCCACTGCAGGTGAGCGTGATGAAGCTGCAGCAGGCTGATGTACCAGTGTATGCAACGTGGTTCGGCCAATTGCGAGGTGTGGAACAGGCGGATATTAAGCCCGAGGTGAGTGGCCGAATTGTTGAGAAGGTGTATATAGATGGCTCTCCCTGCGAGAAGGGTGAGGTGTTATTCCGCATTGATGATGTGACCTATCGCGCAGCGGTGGAAATGGCAAAGGCCAATCTTGAGGCTGCGAAGGCTGCCGTGATGCAGGCCGAGGTGGTGGATATGCAGAACAGGCAGGATTTGAATCGTTTTACAGAGCTGGTGAAGAGCGGTTCTGTGTCTGACAAGACTTTCCGCGATGCGGAGCACGCTGTGCGCCGCTCTGCTGCGGCGTTGGCTGCCGCCTGCGCTCAGGTGAAGCAGGCGGAGGCGGCACTGGAGAATGCCCAGATTAATCTGAATCGCTGCAGTATTCGTGCGCCGTTTGATGGCTATGCCTCGGTTGCCACGGTGAGCGTGGGTGACCATGTGTCCCCCGGAGCTATAACGCTTACGCGTATGAGCTCGATAGATCCCATCCGTGTCGATTTTGTGGTGACGGGTAAGCATGTGCTTGATATTGTGACGGAGACAGCCTTCCGCGCCGGGGAGAATATGGCCTCTCCCTTCACGGAGTTTGATGTGATACTGGAGGATGGCTCATTGTATGGGCAGAAGGGCTTTGTGAAGACGATGGACAGCGAGGTGAATACCTCTACCGGTACGGTGAATTTCATTGGAGAGATTCCTAACAGCGAGCTGCGCCTGCGCTCCGGTGCGTCTGTGCAGGTGCGCGCCAAGGTGTCTGAGGTGAAGGACGCTTTCCTGGTACCGAAGGGGGCAATTCTTTCTTCCATGAATCACCGCTTCATCTATGTGGTGGGTAAGGATAACCAGCCCTATGGTATTGACGTGATACTGGGGCAGGAGGTTGAGATGGAGATGCCCAGTGGTGATGGCACTGCTAAGATGCCGATGCAGGTGGTGACTGCCCGCCCGGCCGATAGCGAGAGTGGTGAGGTGCGCGATTTGCCTGCCATACTCAAGGAGATGGGGTACGACAACCCGCTGGATGCTCCTGTGATTGTGGAGGGTAGCCAGATGGCACAGATTTACGCCAATATCAACATGGGGATGAAGGCCCAAAAGGCGAAGGCCGGCTTTGCAGAGATAGTTCGTAACCCCGCTGCCTACGATTACCGCAAGCCGATGTCTACCACACCCTCGGTGACGGCAGAAGGCGAGTAACCCTTTTTCTGTGAGCAAGAAGAAATGAGTGCTTATTTCATTAAACACCCGGTTATAGCAACGGTCATTGCCGTGCTGACGACCATGCTCGGCGTGGTTTGTCTGATGACTCTGCCCGTGGAGCAGTACCCGGAGATTACCCCCCGCACCATTAACCTGACCGCTGTGTATCCTGGCGCAGATGCTCAGGCTGTGGCGGATTCTGTCGGTACGCCCATTGAGCGCCAGATGAATGGCGTGAACCACATGGACTACATGACTTCGGTGTCTTCCAACAATGGTGTGTACAATCTTCAGGTCGTGTTCGAGCCCGGCTCGGATACGGACCTGGATCAGGTGCTCACCAACATGCGCTACGGGCAAGCTCAGTCCCAGGTGCCGACGGAGGTGCTCAACTCCGGCATCACCATTCGCCAGCAACCCGGACTTCCGCTGATGCTCTACTCGCTCACCTCGCCGGATGGCTCTTACAATGTGGTGGATTTGTCCAACTACGCGCAGGTGAAGCTGCTGGACGAGATTAAGCGTGTGCCGGGAGTCGGTGAGGTGACGGTGTACGGCGCAGGCCGCTATGCCATCCGTATATGGCTCAACACGGTGAAGATGTCGCACTTCGGCATTTCTCTTAACGAGGTGCAGGGCGCCATCCGCCTGCAGAATGTGACGAATCCCGGTGGTAAGGTGGGTGCCGACCCCGTGCCGGACGGCCAGGAGACGACCGTGACCATCCGAACTGAAGGGCGTTTGTCCACTCCCGAGCAGTTCGAACAGATTATTGTGCGCCAGAAGGGCAATGAGGTGGTATTCCTGAAAGATATTGCCACCATCGAGCTGGGGTCTGCTGACTACTCCGTGACGGGGCGCCTGAACCGCAAGCCCTGTGCCACCGTGGTGGTGTTCCAGTCCCCCGGTTCCAACGCCATCGAGACGGTTGACCGCGTGAGTGCACTGCTGGCCGGAAAGGCTCTGCCCCCGGGTATTGAGGGCAATGTATCGCTGGATACTACGACTGCCGTGCGCTATTCCATCGAGGAGATTAAGCAGACCTTCATCGAGGCTATTGTGCTGGTGGCTCTGGTGGTGTTCCTGTTCCTGCAGAGCTGGCGTGCGACGGTAATTCCGCTGATTGCCGTGCCGGTATCACTTGTTTCCACTTTCTGTGTGTTCCCGCTTCTGGGCTTTACTCTTAACACCATTTCCCTGCTGGGTATGGTACTGGCTATTGGTCTGGTGGTGGACGATGCCATCGTGGTGGTGGAGGCCGTGCAGCACCACATTGAAAAGGGGCTCAATCCACGCATGGCTGCCTTTGCTGCCATGCAGGAGGTGAGTGGTCCCGTTATTGCCATTGCTCTCGTTCTGGCAGCGGTGTTCCTTCCTTCGTTGATGCTGGAGGGTATTACCGGTACGCTCTTTAAGCAGTTCGCCATCACGATTGCTATTTCCATGTTGATATCGGCTTTCAATGCTCTGACGCTTTCGCCGGCATTGTGTGCCCTGATGCTCAAGAGTAAGGAGGAGGAGAACACACCACCGCAAAATCCGCTGCGCCTGCTGGTGTACAGGCTGAACCACGGTATTGCCAAACCGTTCTTCCGTGTGTTCAACCGCTGCTATGACAACACCGCGAGCGTGTATACCCGCATTTGCGGTAGCCTGGCTCGCAAGCTCATCATTTCCATGCCCATTCTTCTGCTGCTGTGGGCGGCTATCGCTCCGGTGAGCAGCAAGGTGCCCGGCGCATTCCTTCCGGATGAGGACCAGGGCTTCCTGCTGGCGGCTCTGGTGATGAAGCCGGAGAACTCCCTCCAGCGTTCCATGGTGGAGGCTAAGAAGTTTGAGGACGCTCTGGCCGGCCCCGTCGGACAGCAGGATCCCGCCATTAAGAACCTGACCGCTGTTGTGGGTATCAATATTCTCAACATGGTGCAGACTCCCGGTGCTGCCATTGCCTTCGTGCAGCTGAAGGACTGGAGTGAGCGTAGTGAGACTGCGGAGCAGGTGCAGCAGCGTCTCTCTGCCCGTTGTGCTCAGGCCGGGCTGGATGGTATTTCCATGGTGCTGATTCCGCCTGCTATTCCCGGTGTGGGTACGGCCAATGGCGTGAGCATGGTGCTGACAGATCTGGAAGGGCAGGGCGTGGAGTTCCTCTACCAGCAGGTGAAGAAATTTGAGCAGGTGGCCAGCACCCGCAAAGAGGTGGCCATGTGCCGCGATATGATGATGGCTGATGTGCCGCAGAAGTACCTGACGCTGGATCGCGCAAAGTGCCAGAAGTATGGCGTGAACATCGGCGATGCCTATGGGGTGTTGGCTTCCTACTACGGTTCCAGCTTTGTGAACTTCTTCAATGCCTTCGGTCAGCAGTGGCAGGTATACATGCAGGCTCGTGGTGCCGACCGCCGTAATCTGGAGCAGATGAACGGCTTCTTCGTTATCAACAAGAAGGGTGACCGCGTGCCGCTGGATGCCATTGTGAGCGTTGATGATATGGCAGATACGGAGTTCGTGATGCACCACAACGGCTACAACGCAGCCAAGCTCAGCGTGATGCCCAAGCCCGGCTACTCCACCCAGCAGCTCATGGATGCCATGGAAGAGGTGTTCGAGGAGACGATGGATAAGACCAAGGTGGGCATGGACTACCAGGATATGTCTTTCCAGGAAAACAAGGTGCGCAACAGCACCGGCCTGGGCACTATCTTCTGCATGTCCGGGTTCTTCGCCTTCCTCATCCTGGTGGCTCTGTATGAGAAGTGGACGCTGCCTATCTCGGTATTCATGACCGTGCCGATTGCCGTGCTGGGTGCCTACATGGGCCTGTATGTGTGGAAGCTGGATCTGACGCTCTATGCACAGGTGGGACTCATCATGCTGGTGGGTCTTGCGGCCAAGAATGCGATTCTGATTGTGGAGTTTGCCAACCTGGAGATGGAGCGTGGCAAGGGGCTGATGGAGGCCACACTGGTGGCAGCCCGCCTGCGTCTGCGCCCCATCATCATGACCTCACTGGCATTCATTCTGGGCTGTGTGCCGCTTTTGCTTTCCAGTGGCTCGGGCGCTCTGGCTCGCAACGCCATTGGTGTGGTGGTAGTGGCCGGTATGACGGTTGCCACGCTGGTAGGTGTGTTCCTGATTCCCTGTTCCTATGTATTCATCATGCGTCTCTTCCGCATTACCTTCGCGAAAAAGACCCTGGCTGAAGACCCGGATGAGGAGGGCGCCCGCCGTTATCTCGTGGAGCACGAAAACGATTCTTACTGAACTTAACATCTTAAATACCAATAGATATATGACAAAAAGCACATTGATGACCCTTGCCGGTGCCGTGGTGATGACTACGGCCTGCACATTCGGCCCCAGCTGGGAGAAACCCGTGATGGAGGTGCCCGCCGTGTTCCGCGGTGCCGGTGTCGGAGAAGGTAATATGGCAGACCTGCCGTGGCAGGATGTTCTCAGGGACAAGAATCTGCAGTCTCTCCTGACAGATGTATTCAATAGTAACCGCAATCTGGAAGCACTGAAGCACAATGTGGAGGCTGCCCGCCAGTATGTGATTATGGCTCGTTCGCCCCTCTTCCCCACTCTGGGCTATGCCGGTACTGCCAGCAATGGTGTGAATACCTCCGGTGGTACGGCTGTTGTGGATATGGGGGATGCTCATACCAAGTCCGGTATGGCCGGCGTGAGTGCCAGCTGGGAACTCGACCTCTGGGGGAAAACCCGTCGCGAGGTAGAGAGTGCAGAGGCTTCTGCCGAGGAGGTTGCAGAGCAGCTCAACAACCTGCGTATTTCCCTCATGCGCCAGGTGGCTACGGGCTACCTGCAGCTGCTGATGCTGGATGAGCAGCTGCGTATCACCCGCGAGAGTATGAGCTCCTACCGCGATACGCTCAACCTCTTTAACGACCAGTTCAAGGAGGGTGTGGTAGATAAGCTGCAGGTTGCTAGTGCCCAGGCGGCTCTGGCTGCTGCCGAGGCAGAGGCTCCGGCTCTGGAAATGCAGATTGCCACTCTGGAGAACTCGCTGAGCATGCTGGCAGGTCGTGCACCCGGTCATATAGCCCGCAGTGGCAGCTTGAAGGCATATCAGAATGCCTCTCGCGTGGCTGCCGGTATTCCTGCCGATGTGCTTTCCCGCCGCCCGGACATCCGTGCTAAGGAGCAGGCTCTGCGTGCAGCTAATGCGGAGGTGGGGGTGGCCATAGCCTCGTATTTCCCCTCTATCAGTCTGACGGCTACCGGGGGCTATGCCTTCCCGAACTTGAAGCGCTCTGTGGATGGCTGGGGTATAGGTGCCAACCTGACGGGGCCGCTCTTCCAGGCCGGGCGCCTCACGGCTAACGAGGCTGCCAAGAAAGAGGCATTCCTTGCAGCCAAGGCAGACTACGAGCAGGCTGTGCTGAATGCAATGTCCGAGGTGGCCAGCACTCTGGTGCAGCGCCAGAAGCTCCGCGAGGTGATTGCTCGCCAGGAGCAGGCCGTGGCTGCTTACGAAACAACGGTATCTCTTGCAAAGGAGCGCTACAAGGAGGGGTACTCTGCCTATTTCGAGGTGCTGGATAACCAGCTGCGTCTCTTCCCGGCTCAGAAGCAGCTTGCTAACTACCGCTACCAGTATGCGGCTTGCATCCCCACGCTCTATACCCAGCTGGGCGGCGGCTGGAAGAACTGATTTTTAAATATCATGCCCCTGTGCCGCTTGCGGTGCAGGGGCCTTTCTGCACAATGCTCCATCCGGTGCATTTTTTTGTACTCCGTCATAACATTTGCGGAAATTCCGGCCACCTCCGCTCCGGCAGGAAGATGTGCCCTGGAAAGTTTCTGTAGCAGACTGCATCCCCAACCCCCGCCCCTTCGCCTGCAATAGACAATTGCGCCTTGCCTCCACTTTCAGAATATTCTACTTTTGCAACATTGATAGGCAAAAAATCCTAAACTTTTTTGAGGGAAAGTCTATATGAATCAGCCTGCTTTTCAGAATTTTACGAATAAGAAAGAAAACCTTTATCTAGTTGCAAAAACATGTTGATAAATGGGAGTTTAGATATCCGGCGAGACTAATTTAAGATTTTCATCGAGCTGAACGACTAGTTCTCTATCCTCCGTGGGAGAATAGAGTCTGATTGATATTTTCCCATCAGGCTCTCGCCGTACTTCATCCACAAATAAAGCGAATTCTTTTGATGTCGGATACAATTCATACACCTGAGGTATGAGGTTTGTAAGTTTAATGCTTCCATTGGTAGTTGTTACTAGAAACAACTCATGCCCCCTATTGCCACACTCAATCAGACAGACAGTATCAAACTTGTGCAATATTGGAGCTTGGCGATATGTTCCAATGTATAACTCGTTAGCGCTGTCAGACAAGTAGTAATTCTTATAGTCTCCGGCGTGGTAATATGCCGCATCTACGCTATCGTCATGTGTTATAGTCACCTCGGCTGTACAAGGACATACCAAGAGCAGGACAAAAAGCCAGAAAGGAAGTCTTAACATAAAAATGGAGCGTCTGAGTAAATCTAGCATAGAACCCCGAATGTGTCAACCTCTCATCTGGAGTGAATTATAGAAAGGAGCCTTGTAATTTTATGCCTCGGACAGGGGGCTTCCGGCAGTAGTCCGGGGAAGGCGGAAATTACACAAGAGTGCGCTCCACACAGGCGTAGGCACTGTGATTGTGGATGGACTCAAAGTTTTCTGCCTCTACCCGGTACCAGGAGAAGGCATTGTAGCGTTCTGTGGCTACGGCAACATTGCGGACGAGGTCTTCCACGAAGACGGGGTTGTCATAGGCTTTGTCCGTGACGTATTTTTCATCCGGGCGTTTCAAGAGGCTGTATAGCTGGCAGCTGGCACAGCCTTCTATCATGTCGATGAGGTCTTCAATCCACACGGCCGCCCCGGAGAAACGCACGGAATAAGTGACGATGCCTCGCTGATTGTGGGCGCCGCGCTCACTCATGGCTTTGGAGCAGGGGCAAAGGGTAGTGACCGGTACCTTAATGGTGAGTGTGAAAGTTCCCGGTTGGTCGCGCTCTGCATCAATCTCAAAGCGGACGTCATAATCCATCATCCCCTCCATCCCGGAGACCGGGGCTTTTTTGAGACGGAAGAAGGGAAATTCAATCTCGACACGCGCTCTCTGCGCCGGGAGTTTGCGCAGGAGGCGGGCGGGAAGTCGCACGGCGGAGTGAACATCCAGGTAACGACGGTGCTCGTGCAGTGCTTCGACAAAGCGGCTCATGTGCGTGCCTTTGTACTGCTCGGGCAGGTCGACCATGAGCGCCAGTGTCGCAACAGTGGACTGCGTTCGGTTCTCTTTATCACTCACAATAATGGGGTAACGAACCCCGCGAACGCCGACGCGGTCGATGGAAATCTGGCGCGTGTCGTGTTCGCTCTGAGTGTCTCTGAGCTCCTTCATGGTGTGTGCAAACCGTGGAAATAAAAATAGAGGGAGCTTGCAGCGGCTCTTGACGGCGCATACAAGCTCCCTTTAATCAACGACAATCTGCCGTCGAGAACTCCTCCATGCGGGGATGAATCAGGGGAGCAGGTTCACGGCACGAGCACGACGAATCTCGCGCGTGATCTTGCGGTGCATCTTGGCAGAAACACCTGTCACACGGCGGGGAAGAATCTTGCCCGTCTCGGAAGTGAACTTGGAAAGGAACTCGGGATTGCACATATCAACGGCACCGGCGGGGATGTCGATGCGACGACGAGGCATCGTCTTGTTGCAGGTGCGGAAACGGATACGGCGCTCAACGCTCTTGAATTCGGTAATCATAATGCTTAATCTTTCTGGGTGACGGCGGTTTAGCGCATCTCGCGGTGCAGGGTGCGGCGCTTCAGGAAGGGGTTGAACTTAACCTTCTCCAGACGACCGGGGGTGCGCTGGCTCTTCTTGTTGCGGGTGGTGACGTAGCGAGAGGGGGTCTTACCCTCGGCCTTAGCCTCCGTGCATTCCAGGATGATGATATCTCTAGGCATATTCGGTGATTAATGTTGACTTGCGGGCGCCTATGATACACTATTCTTCGGATTCGTCAAGCGCAAAAACGTTTTCCATGTCATTTTGCAGTCCGGAATAGCCTACATCGTCGCTTTTTTTGGCCAGATAGGAGGCGTAGGAGCCGTATTTTTTCTCGAATTCCTCCTGACATTTCACGGTGAGGCGGCAGAAGGGTCGCACCTGAAGGCGTTTTTTGGGGATGGGTTCGAGGGAGATTTCGCAAATGCCGTAGTAACCCATGCGGATGCGCTCCAGGGCTGCGTCGATTTCAAAGAGCTGCTCGCGATCCTTGCCGAGGAGGCGGAGGGTGAGGTCTCGCACCTCGGCCTCGCTGCCGGCATCGCCGATATGCTGTCCGGAGGAGGAGGAAACGTTGGAGGCGCCGCTGCGCAGGTGGTCGCGGGTGACGTCCTGCATGTTGGGCAGCAGGTTGTCACGCAGGTCGAGCAGGGCCTGTTTCTGGGCGGCGAGGAAAGCAGGCCACTCGGGGTCGGCCTTCAACAGAGCGAGCGTCTCCTTCAGTTTGGCCTTGCGGGCTTTTTCCTCGGGGGTGAGGGTTTCCTTGCCGGTGGATTTCTTACTGCTTTCTTTGGGTGCAGTTTTCTTTTCCGGATTTTTCTTGTCTTTTGCAGCGGTGGATTTCTTGCTGGTGGACATTGGTGTGATATGTGTAAGAGTAACTAATTGGCTGGTGAAAATCGCAGCGCGTCAGTAACGTTACGCGAACGCTTGTCTGCTATTATCATAATCATGCCATAAATGCAAGAAAAAATTGCGCCTTTATTGTATATCTGTGACAGCAACGCGGAAACTGGCGACTTATTATCGTATTTGCTTGTAAAAACATGGGGGCGAGGTATAATGAGGGCAGGTATGTATAACATCATGCGGCAGCCTCTTTTCGTTTTTTATCTGTTGCTTCTTGTCCTGTGGGTACCGGGGCTCTCCTCCTGTGTGATGCAGACGCACCAGGTTGCGCTGGATATGGCAAAGGAGTACGATGCCATCGTGATTCTCCATGATGCTGTGTACCAAAAAGGGAATCGATTTTACGTGCAGGGGGTGCAGACGACTGTACGCCGCAGTGGGCGAATGCCGATGCGAGGCACGTTCATGTCTGAACTGGGAACACACCCCGAGATAACCGGGGAGTACACCATTCTGCCGGGGGCTCCGCGCAAGACGGTTTATTGCGCTTTCCGTATGCGATATGGAAAGGCTCCGTTTGCCCCGAGTTATTATGCGAGGCTCAACAGCAAAAAACTGCCCGCGTATGATGCCCCGACATGGACTGGAGCCGGCGACAGGAAGGCAAAAGGATGGTGGCCATACCGCAACGCCAAAGGGGAGATTGTGGCGTGGTATGAACCTAAGATTGATAATTACCACTTGCGGCGCTACGATGAGGAGTGGCGGGAGTCTTTGCCTGCTGGTGCTCGCCCGGTTCGCCTGACTGCCGAGGAAATAGCGAATCACCCGGTGCTGAAGGGCGAGGTCGGAGTGCCGAAGATTCTGTTGAGTGAACGTAGTGCGCCGAGGGTGGATGGTGTGCGTGCGGTGTTTGCCTATCCGCTGGCCGGTGTGTGCTGGGTGGTGCCGGATGCCCCTGTTACGCTGGCCTCGCATGTGCTGACCCTGCCGCTGTGGATCATGCTGTGGGTGCTCTGAGCAAACGGTATGCCCTACTTTTTAAGTTGTTGTCCGGCGGACAAAATCCCATTGTTGAGCCGAGAGCATCATTTAAAGACATTTTTTGCCACGGTTTTTTAGTTGTCTAACGCCATGGAGTGTGCTACACTTGCAGAGTTATGCTGATGCAACGAATGAGCGGAGTGTTGATTCCCCTGTTTTCCATGCGGCGGGATGGGGATGCCGGTATTGGCGACCTTATGGCACTGGAGGAATGGGTTCACTGGGCAGCGGAGTATGGTGTGAAATTTCTGCAGTTGTTGCCGGTGAATGCTGTGGGTGAGGACGATACGCCGTCTCCCTATTCAGCTATCAGCTCTGTTGCACTGGAGCCATTGTATCTTTCGCTGGAACGCGTGCCGGGCATGGAGGAGCCTCTGCCGGCCTACAGGGATGATTTGCCCCCCCTGCAACAGCCCGGTGGACCCGACTATGTTGACTACGCGCGCGTGCGTGCATACAAACGCTATCACTTGCAGCGGGCATTTGCGCGTTTTGAGTCCGCAGATGCTTTTGCCGCATTGCGGCAGGAGTTCGCAGCCTGGGTGCAGGTGCAGGGAGCCTGGCTGGAAAATTTTGCCGTATTTTCTGTGCTGAGCAATGCGTATGGCACGCATGCCTGGTGGCACTGGCCGGTGCAAGAGCCCGCCACCGCGTGTAGTCTGGTTCACAGTAGTGAAGAGTCCCGGCGGGCTATGCGCTATGTGTGTTGGCTGCAATGGCTGTGTGCGAGAGAATGGGCGCAAGTGCGCCGGGTGGCAGATGCCTGCGGTGTGCAGCTGATGGGGGATGTGCCTATCGGCATTTCTGTGGCGAGTGCGGATGTGTTCTTCGAGCGGCATCTCTTCGATATGGACTGGAGCGGTGGAGCTCCCGCCGAGGGAAACTTTGCGGAGGACCCCTTCACGGCCAAATGGGGCCAGAACTGGGGAATCCCGCTCTATCGGTGGGATGTGATGGAGAAGGACGGCTTTGCCTGGTGGAACCGTCGTATCCGTAAGCTGGCGGAGATTTTCGGCATGTACCGCATCGACCACATTCTGGGCTTTTACCGCATATATGCCTTCCCCTGGATGCCGGATCGCAATCCGGAGTTCCTCCCCCTCTCGGCGGACGAAGCCGCAGCGCGTTGCGAGGGGCGACGCCCGGGCTTCCGGCCGCGGCCGGATGATACGCCGGAGAACCGCCGTGCCAACCTGATGCAGGGTGGGTATTTGCTGCAGCGGTTGCTGCAGGCCGCCCCGGGGCTGAAGGTGATAGGCGAGGATCTCGGCTGTGTGCCGGACTATGTGCGACCGGATTTGTCGCGCTTGCGCATAGCCGGCTTTAAAATACCGCACTGGGAGATAGATGCGCAGCAGCACATCGTGAAGGGGAGCATGTACAACCCCTGTTCTTTTGCTACCTATGCCACGCACGATTTCCCGCCCATCTGCAATGACTGGAACGATTGGTATGCCCATGTGCAGGCCGGTCAGGCTGCTGCAACGGATTCCACCCTGCCGCCGGATAAGCGGCGTGAGTTGCTGACAACCGGGCGGAATTGCGCCCGCGTACTGGCCTGGTTGGGGGACTATGCCGGCATGAGTGCCCGGGAGAGCATACAACCCTGGGGGCCGGTAGTAAAGGAGGCGCTATTCCGTGCTTTGCTGGAGTGTCGCTCGGCGTATGCTGCACTGATGTGGACGGAGCTGTTTGATGTGCCGGTGCGCTTGAATACTCCCGGTACAGAAGGCGGTGCCAACTGGCGACCGCGTATGTCCTTTACTGCGGCTCAGGCTGCGCAGATGCCGCAAAGCCGCTGGATGCAGCAACTCTGCGTCGAAACAAAGCGGGCAGACTGAGGGGGTGCTGCGTCATGCACGGAAATTCTGCACTCAATTTGCTTGCAAAATGCTGCCGCTGCGTGTATTTTAAAATGCGTAACGGCATTTTATTATCATCATCATGAAGCTCAATTCAGAAGTACTCGAGAAGAAGGGGCTGAAGCTTAACCCCGCTCCCGCTCCGGTCGGTTCCTATGTGCAGTGCATCCGCACCGGCAATTACCTGCATCTTTCCGGTGGTATCTCCGTGAACGGGGATGTGGCTGTCTATGGTAAGTTGGGAGCCGATGTGAGCATTGAGGACGGCCAGAAGGCTGCTCAGGCTGCCATCCTCAATCGTCTGGCCGTTATTCAGGCTGAGCTGGGTGGGTTTGAGAAGATGACGAAGATTGTGGCTGTGAATGGCTTTGTGAACTGCACGCCGGACTTTACAGACCAGGCCAAGGTGCTCAATGGTGCCTCTGACCTGCTGGTAGAGCTCTTCGGGCCGGAGGCGGCGCACTCCCGCTCTGCCGTGGGGGTGGTGAGCCTGCCGCTCGGAGTGGCTGTGGAGATTAACATGATTGTGGAAATCGCCTGATTTTCCCGGAATCTGGTACGCGGGAGAGGGGTATGTCTACGATTGTGCTGGGCGTGTGTGGTTCCATTGCTGCCTATAAGGCGGCAGATGTCGCTTCGCGCCTCACGAAGCTGGGGCACGAGGTGCATTGCGTCTGTACTCCCACGGCTTTGCAGTTCGTGACACCGCTCACACTCATGACTCTCTCCCGCAACCCGGTTATTTCGTCTTTTGAAGATGAAACGGGCAGCTGGGTGCCGGTGCATATAGACCTGGCACAGCGTGCCGATGTGCTGGCCATTGTGCCGGCTAGTGCCAACACGATGGCCTGCATGGCTCATGGATTGGCGCCCAATGCTCTGACGAGTCTTTACCTGGCCAATCGTGCCCCGGTGCTGATTTTCCCGGCGATGAACGGCAATATGTGGAATCACCCCGCTACGCAGCAGAATGCTTCCATCCTTCTGGGGCGGGAAGGTCACCGCATCATCGGCCCCGACGATGCCGGTATGCTTGCCTGCGGGGCTGAAGGCCAGGGGCGCCTGGTGCCGGTGGAGCGCATTGTGGATGAGATTCTGAGCGTGCTGTAACGCCCGGGGGTAGGGTTATCGCCGGGCGTATTGCTCCGCGTAGTATTGCCTGTATGCCCCGGAGGTGACGTTCTGCAGCCAGTCGCTGTTGCTGAGGTACCAACGGATTGTTTTTTCAATGCCTTCCTCAAATTGAAGGGTGGGGCGCCAGCCCAGTTCCTGCTGAAGTTTGGTGGCATCTATGGCGTAGCGCAGGTCGTGTCCGGCGCGGTCCGCTACATAGGTGATGAGGGGCTCGCTGCTGCCCGGTGCCCTGCCGAGGAGGCGGTCGGTGGTGGCAATGACGACACGGATGAGGTCAATATTTCGCCATTCATTGCCGCCCCCGATGTTGTAGGTGCTACCGATGGTGCCTTTGTGGAAAATGAGGTCGATGGCGCGGGCGTGGTCTTCCACATAAAGCCAGTCGCGTACGTTTTCTCCACTGCCATACACCGGGATGGGGATGTTGTGGCAAATGTTGTTGATGGTGAGTGGAATGAGTTTTTCGGGGAATTGGTAGGGGCCGTAGTTGTTGGAGCAATTGGTGATAATTGTCGGCAGCCCATAGGTATCCTGAAAGGCTCGCACGAAGTGGTCGCTGCCGGCCTTGGAGGCACTGTACGGGCTATGGGGGGTATACGGGCTTAGCTCGGTAAAGGCTGCGTCTTGCGGGTGCAGGGAGCCATATACCTCATCCGTGGAGATGTGGTAAAAAAGCTTGTTTTCCCAATGTCCGTTCCAGAATTGGCGGGCCGCCTGCAGCAGGCTGAGGGTGCCGAGTACATTGGTGCGGGCAAAGGTGAAGGGCTCCTTAATGGAGCGGTCGACATGGCTTTCTGCTGCCAGATGGATAACGGCATCGATATCGTATTGCCTGAAAATGCGGCAGATGGTATCGAAGTCTGCTATGTCTGCTCGTTCAAAGCAGTAATTGGGCCTGTGCTCTATGTCTGCCAGGTTTGCAGGATTGCCGGCGTAAGTAAGGGCATCGAGGTTAATGATGCGGCACTCGGGATACTTCCGGACGAAGAGCCTGACAACGTGTGAGCCAATGAACCCGGCACCACCAGTGATGAGAATGTTGCGCATGCTCGGGAAAGAAGACAGCAGCCGGACATTGTCACGGCTGCTGTTCTGTTGAAGGTTATTTCTTAATGCGGTCGTTTTCGCCGGGCCCCCAGGATGGCAGGAAGTCCGGGATGCGGTTGCCGGAGCCCGGGCAATCTGCCGGCACTCGGTACTGTCGGCGGGCGGCGTGGTATTTCTCCGTAAGCTCCCGCATGACATCGGCGTAGGCCGGGTCCTGGGAAACATTGTGCAGCTGCTGTGGGTCTTTCTCGTTGTCGATGAGCAGCCACTCATTTTCCGGTTTGCGCTGGCCGCTCTTACGCTCGTAATCCAGCGGAGTCCAGATGCGTGCGAAGGTGTAGCGCTGTGTGCGTATACCGTCGTGGCGCGGGGCGTTGTGCTCGCCGGGTTGCTCGTAGAAGGCATAGTAGAGCGGGCGGTCGGTAAACTGAGGTGCTTCTCCGGTGGCAAAGAGCGGCACGAGGGAGCAGCCCTCCATGGTGGAGGTGTTTTCCGGGGTGTCGGCTTTGGCTATCTCCAGCAGGGTGGGGGCATAGTCGATGTTCTGCACCATGGCCTGGCTGCGCTTGCCTGCCGGTATTTTGCCTTTCCAGCGCATGATGAGTGGCATGCGGAGGGATTCCTCGAAAATCCAGCGCTTATCATACAGCCCGTGTTCACCCAGGTAGAAGCTCTGGTCTCCCACGTAGACGACAAGTGTGTTTTCGGACAGTCCGGCGTTGTCCAGATAATCCAGCAGGGAGGCGATGGACTCATCCAGCGACAGAATGCAGCCCAGATAATCCTCCATATACCAGCGCCAGCGTTGTTCGGTCATATCGCGCTGCGTCTTGTATTTGCCGGCGCGCATATTGGCCACAAACTCATCGGTGCGGGTGTTGAAGTGGTTGCGGTAGATGTCCTGCAGGCCGGGTTCAATCCAGTTCATATTCCAGCCCAGGTTTGTCTTGGGGGCAAACTTGGGCTCATGTTTGTCGATGTTGAAGTCCGCAGGAATCTGCCCTTTGAATTCGCCGTTCTTAATCTTGTTTCTCAGTTGCCATTTGGGAACAATTTCCTTCATGACGTCGAACGGAATGCGGTCGTACACCAGGTGGTTATCGTTCCAGTTGCAGAGATCCCAGGCAACGCTCTGGCGGTTGTGGCGCAGGAACTCGGGGCGGTCGCTCCAGTCATCATGCAGTGTAGCGGGGGGCGTCATTTTGGCTACATGCTTCTTGATGATGTCCAGGTGGCGTACTGCGGGCAGCCAGTTGCGGTGCGGTGCCTTATGCCCCACAATGAGGGCGAAAGGCTTGCTGCGGTCGCGGCTTTCCATCCAAGTGATTGCCATGTTGGTGACAACGTCTGTCACATACCCACGCATGCGGTTCGAGCGGGTGCTGTTATTGGGGCCGGCGGAAAGGAAGGTGGAGTTGAGGTAGTCACCCTGGCTCGGGAATACTTGCCAGGAGTCGAAGCCGGTGGGGCGGGAAATGAGGTGCCATTTACCCACGATGCCCGTTTGGTAACCGGCTTTCTGCAGCATTTTGGGGTATGTCGGCTGGTCTTCATTGAAGGCGGGACCTCCGTAATTGTAAAGGAACCCATTGTTGTGCGAGTGACGCCCTGTGAGCATGCAGGCGCGGGACGGTCCGCAGAGGGAGTTGGCGCAGTAGGCGCGGTCAAATACCATGCCTTCGTTGGCCAGTCGTCGGAAACCGGGCAGGGGAACCGGGCTGTCTGCCTCGCAGGTTCCCAGTGCATTGGTGCCGTGGTCATCCGATATAATAAACAGGATGTTCGGTCGCTCATCCGCAGCAGTTGCTGCTGTGAGCAACCCCATGAACAATGCCGCTATCGCGGTCAGTGTGCGTGGTCGAGTCATAGCACCTTCACTACTACCATTTCTTGCATCAGAAGTCAAGCTTATTCTTAGTCTATGTATGCCGAATTCTTATGCGTGTCGGAGGTTCGGAAAAACAGAATTTGCACCGTCATGACTTCAAAAGGTGTTGCCAAAAGTGGGGCGGGTGGGTAGAATGGGGGCAGCAGGAAATTTATGAGAAAGTTCAGTCAATACACGTGCATTCTGGCAGCGATGA
This sequence comes from Akkermansia sp., assembly GCA_017415555.1. Classification (GTDB taxonomy): domain Bacteria; phylum Verrucomicrobiota; class Verrucomicrobiia; order Verrucomicrobiales; family Akkermansiaceae; genus Akkermansia. The sequence goes on along the minus strand of JAFQGF010000017.1, from coordinate 34,071 downwards.
TGATGTTTGCTGCATGCAGCCAGAATCAGCATACTGCCAATGTGATACGCCCGGCGGATATGCTTGGGCCTGCCGAGACGGCTGAGCCGGTTGTGCAGAATGAGGAATTGACGCGCCCGAAGCCGGAGACTCCGAGCAAGGTTGCGAAAATAACGACACCCGCGGCTCCGCCTGCAACCATTCACCGGGAGGCTCCCCTTACTTCTGAGGGGGCAGCTGCGGTGGAAACGCAGGCTCCCCGTAAGTTTCAGCCCAAGAAGCCCGGCATCCGGGTGTCGCAGGTGAATGTTCCCGGCATGTATGTGGCGCTCACATTTGATGACGGCCCCAGCTCTGCCTATACGCCGGCGATTCTGGATATACTGCAGCGCCATGGGGCGCGTGCCACTTTCTTTGTGGTGGGCAGGAATGCCGCCCGCTACCCCGGGATACTGGCGCGAGCCGTGGCCGAGGGGCATGAGGTGGCGAATCACACCTATACTCACATTAAAATGACTGCCAGTGGCAAGCAGACCATTGCCCGCGAAATTGAGCGCACGAATGAGGCTATCAAGGCGGCAACCGGGTATTATCCCACTGCCATGCGTCCGCCATATGGCGCCACAAATGCCTCCCTTGTGGAGATGGTGAGCCGGAATTATGGCATGCACTCTGTGCTGTGGGATGTGGATACGCGGGATTGGCAGCGTCCCGGTGTCGACAAAGTGGTGGAGCGAGCCGTAGGAAAGGCTCGCCCGGGGTCGATTATTCTGCTGCATGATATTCATGCTTCTACGCTGGAAGCCGTGGAGAGTATCGTAACCGGACTGCAGGCACGGGGATTTAAGCTGGTGACGGTTTCCCAGCTTGTGGAGATGGGGCGGCGTGCTGCAGAACCGGCGGCTGAGCCGTTGCCGGCGACAGAGGGCGTGGCTCCGGAAGCGTTGCCGACTGAGGCTACCCCCGGCGGGGAAGGGGCCGCGGAAATCGTTGCTCTGCCCGCAGCAGTGGAACAATAATCACATCTTACGCTATATATGAAGACAGCCCATATCGGTATGGTTCATCTTGTGGGGGCAGGCCCGGGCGACCCGGAACTTATCACTCTGAAAGGCGCACGCCTGTTGGAACTGGCGGATTGCGTGGTATACGATGCTCTGGCGGATGCTGCGTTGCTGAGCCGCTGCAAAAGCGGATGTGAGCAAGTGTATGTCGGGAAAAGAGCCGGCAATCATGCCATGCCGCAGGAAGAAATCAATTCTCTGCTGGTAGCCTGTGCCGGGAAGTATGAGCACACGGTGCGCCTGAAGGGGGGGGATCCTTACATTTTCGGGCGTGGTAGTGAGGAAGCTCTGGCTTTGTTGGATGCTGGGGTGCCGTTTGAAGTTGTGCCGGGTATCAGCTCTGCATTGGCGGGGCCGGCCGCTGTGGGTATCCCCTTGACGCACCGTGGCATGAGTGCTCAATTTACCGTTTTTACCGGGCATGAGATGCCCGGTAAGGAAAGCAGCGATTTGGATATTGCTGCTATTGCGGCTACCGGTGGCACAAAGGTTATACTGATGGGAATGAGCCGTCTGAGGGCAACTCTGGATGCTCTGATGCAGGCCGGTATGTCCCCCGCAACCCCGGCGGCGGCTGTACAGTGGGCTACCACTGCGCGCCAGAAATGGGTGGAGTCTACGCTGGGCGGGTTGGCAGATGCAGTGGAGGGCGTTCTTGGCGCTCCTGCTGTTGTGGTTCTGGGGGATGTGGTGAGTCTGCGGAAATGCCTCGGTGCCGGAAATCGCCTGCCATTGGCCGGGAAGCGCATTGTTGTTACCCGCACGCGCGAGCAGGCCAGTGCGCTTTCTGACCGCCTCTCCGCTATGGGGGCGGAGGTGCTCGAGCTGCCGACTATTCGCATTGTGCCGCCTTCAGATCGCAAAGATTTTGCTGCTGCTGTGGTGGACAGCCCTCATTACGACTGGCTTGTATTCTCCAGCCCCAATGGAGTCAAGAAGTTCTTTGAGGCATTTTTTGCTGTTTACGAGGATATCCGGGAGTTGGGGGGTGCCCGCATTGCCGCTGTGGGGCCGGGAACCGCGGCTCAGCTGAAGAAATTTGGGCTGATGGTGGATATTATGCCCCAAAAGGCGGTGGCCGAAGAGCTTATTGCAGAGTTTGACCGCAAGGGCGAGGAGTTTGGTGGAGTGGCCAATGTGACGATGCTCTGGGTACACAGCGAAAAGGGGCGGGATGTTGTCTATAAAGAACTGATGAAACGTCAAGCTATTGTGGATGAGTGTATTGCTTACAATACAGTCCCCGAGACGGAAGACCCTACAGGGGCACGAGCCGCCCTGCTGGAGGCCGGGGCTGATCTCATCACCTTCACCAGTTCCAGTACGGTGCATAACTTCATGGCACTCGATATCCCGCTGCCGGAGGCATGCCGGGTGGCCAGCATAGGACCGGTTACCACGACAACTCTGCGCGAGTATGGTATAGCTCCGGCTATGGAAAGTGCCGCACATAATATAGAGGACTTGGTACAAACGATTGTAGAAAACCTTGGAGCCTGATTTTGCAGAACTGCCCCAGTTACATTGTCTGGGGCTGAATTATCGCACCTCGTCGCTGGAGGTGCGGGAAAAATTCTCAGTATCCCGAAAGCATCTGGCACTGCGTAATGCGGAGCTGGCTGCGTTGCCCGGTGTGGAGGAGTGTGTGCTTCTGTCTACCTGCAACCGTACAGAGTTGTACTACTGGACCCACGATGCGGAAGCGGCTCATAGCGGCATTCTGGCACACATGCTGGGCTGTGTACCCTGTGCGGGAGAGATTTCTGCCTGTTTTTACAGATATGCGGAGGATGAGGCTCTGGAGCATCTGGCTTGTGTGGCGGCTGGGCTGGACTCTATGGTGGTGGGCGAAACGGAAATATTCGGGCAGCTGAAAGATGCATACCGGGCGGCTCAGGAAGCTGCTACAACGTCCACCTGCGCCAACCGTACTTTCCAGAGAATTTTCAGCATAGGAAAGAAGGTACGCAGTGAGACTCGCATTACTTCCGGCCCTACCTCTGTGGGGGCGGTGGCGGTGATGCTGGCTCAGCGTGTTCTTGGCGGGCTGGCCGGTGCGAATGTACTGGTGGTAGGTGCCGGGGAAATTGCACGCAGCACAGCGCAGAGTCTGTGCTCCCGCGGTGCGGAGAGTATCTTTGTCGCCAACCGCTCCTACGACCGCGCCGTGGCTCTGGCAGAACAGGTGGGGGGACGTGTTATACGTTTTGCCGAATGGGTGCCATACCTGGAGCAGATAGATATTGTCATCGTCTCAACTGCTTCTCCGGTTTATGTGGTTTCGCCATCTGTATTGCAGGGTACTCAGCAAACCCGGGAGGGGCGCCCGCTTTTCCTGATCGACCTTTCCGTGCCCCGGAATGTGGATCCGGCCTGTTCCCGGGTGCAGGGGGTGCATGTGTATGATATGGACGACTTGCAGGCCATGGTGGCAGATACGCGTCGTTTGAGAGGGGCGGAGATTGCCGGTGGAGAGAAACTGGTACATGAATGGGTGTTGGAGAATGCCCCGGATTTGTTGCGGCGAAAGCGCTTTGCTTCTTCCTGAGTCCGTTTTTTCGCCCCTTCAGCATTATTTTTCTTTTTTTGCATTTTTTTTGAACAAATAGTTTTTATTAGACGTCATTACTCTAACGCACGTACACAATCTCACAATTATGGCGAAGAAGGAAACAGATGTCGATGGCATTACTGAGGAGCGTCTGGTCGAACTGCTGGTGCTGTTGCGGGAGGAACCCGTGGCAGAGGCAGATTACGAGGAACGCTTCGTACAGAATCTTCGTGATCGCATCGCTCGTGATGCCGTGTGTCGCCCCGCCCGTACCTTGCTCTGGGAGCATATAAAGCAGCGCATCAGCAATATTTCCCTGAGAAAGTGGGTGTGGGGAACCGGCATTTGCTGTGGTGTAGGTGTGTTGGGTGTCAGCCTCCTGGTTCCGCAGCCCAAGGGTGCCCCGCTGGCTGTGGCTTCCGTTAAGTCTCCCGTCGCTTCGGTAGCCATTCCTGTATCGGATACCTCTTTTGCCCGCCTTTGTGCCCCGGCGTCTCCGGATAAGTTTACCTGCATATCTGTTTCCGGTGAGAGCCGTACTCCCTTCACTCACAATCACCGTGCCCTGCAAGGGGCAGTGCGTATCTTCGAGTCGGATTCTGTTATCGTGTACGAGTTGGGGCGCGATGTGTTTTCTGCCCAGAGCAGCCCGTTTGCGGATGTAGTTCCTGCCGTGTTTACCCCGGTAGAGTATGCCGATGCCGAATAAGCATTGGCGTTCCGCCGTTGCGAGGTATTCTATTTTGGGTTTTGCCGCATTCCGTGCTTGCATTCGAAGGCGATTTTTGCTATATAACACCTTGTGGAAAAAGAGTGCATAAGGTGTGGAAAGAAGTTTCAGGCGTCTGCAGAAGCTCAGGCCGTCTGTTCGGACTGTGTGAGTGTGGAGTTCCCTGCTGCGTCAACCGTTAAAACACCGGCTGTGGAAGCGGTTGTGGCGCAGAATCGGCGTCTGTACATACGACAGGCTGCGCGCGCGCGGCGTATGAGCCGGGCTTTGCAGGCCGAGCAGCCATACAGCATGGCCGGTAAGGTGCGTTGCAGCTTGTCTGTTTTGCTGTTTCTGATATGCGTTTTTGTCTTCATGCTGGGTGACAGTGAGACATACAAGACACCCATTAATCAGCTTGAGCCGGAGTACCAGTTTGTGGTGTCGGTGGGGATATGTTTGGTGTCGGCCATACTTTTGCTGCCATCTTTCCGCAGACATCGGGTTGCTGTGTCTTTGGGCGTGCTTCTGATGCTCTCAATGGGCGGGACAATGCCTCTGTTCTGGCATGCCCGTGTTCCTGAGTCCGCTCCGGCAGATGAAGAGGTGCCTGTTGCGGAGGTTGCTACTCCGCATCCGGAGCCGGAGGCGCCAAAGGCCGGCCGACTTTCCGCTGAGGATTTGGAGGTATTTCGTGCCCTGCAGGCAGAAGCGCCTCGCCAGCGGCACTATGCCATCTATATGACGCGCCAGAACTCATCAACGCGTACGATGGTACGGGAGTCTCTGACTCGCCTGCTGCAGGCGGAATATGCCCGTGCATATACCCGGGCGGAAGGGGCGTTGTTTGTTGTTGCGAATGTGCGGGTCAGCGGGGGAAATGTGTCCCGCATTGCATCCCGCTACGGCCAGGTGGTATATGCCAACTCCGCTGCCGGTGTGTATGAGGTGGACTTCGATGCGGAAAAGGCAAATCTTGTCAGCTGCTATTCTGCAGATGTGCTTACTACGCCCCATAATCCCAACTTTGTTGTAGCCAATGTCAGCGAGTTGATGTGCATGGATCCCATGCGTGTGAGTGCCGCGGCCAATATGCTGGCCTCCGCCAATGTACAGGTGCTGCGCCGGGATATAAGGGATGCTATTCTGCAGGTGCTCAACGATCCATGGGAGTCTGAACCCGAGACATTACAGTCTCTGCTGGAGGCTCTTGTTGTCTATGCGCCAAATGGGGATGGTGTGGCACTTGCTCGTTTGAGAGAATATTTTGAAGCCAGCAGGAGCCAGGGGAAAGGGGTATCGCCCAAGGTGATGCGGAGACTTATTGCAGAAGACCCGGATGCCATGGTGGAGCCGGTGGTACAGTTGTGGTCTGCCAACCCTGTTGTGTGGAATGAAATGATGGCTGCTCTGGGAAGCCGTGCGGAAGAGGTGTTGCTGCCCGGTATTTCTCTGGAAACGGATTTGCAACTGCTGGATGCCGTGCTGAAGTATCTGGCAGATTTCGGCACAAAGCGAGCCGTTCCGACGCTGCAGATGTTGCAGAAGCATCCCGATTCTCTCGTGAAACATAAGGCCGACAGAATTCTTAACGATATTCTTCAGCATCGGGCGGACTGAACATGAAACCTTTCATAATACCTGATATGTCAACAAAACTTGTACAACTGCTTTGTGGAGTTCTTGCAGCAATGGTGGGCGGCTATCTGACTGCGTGGCTGCTGGAGGTAGCTTCTGCTCCCTCCGCTCCGTCTCCCGCTCACGCGGTGGCAACCGGGAAGCCTCAGCAAACACCCCAGGTTGCACCTGATGTTACGCCTGTGCAGGGCGTGGTGATTGATGAAGGTGGCGGAGTGAGCGCAAACGATTCCGATATGGCCGACATGGAGGTCGATGATGAGGATGATGGCGCTTGGGGTGAAGCGACGGATGATGGACCCGCCCTGGTGGAGCGCGACCCGGATTCCTTCATGCCCAAGGAACAGACCCCCGCTAAGCTCAAGGATGTTAAGGAGGCCGATGTCCCGGTAGACCCCGCCCAGCAGGTTATCCCCGGTGTGTGTGATGCGGCTCGCAATGGCTCTGTGGCGCGTAATGCCAAACGCATAGCCGAGCTGTATGAAAAAGAAGAGACCAAGGGGAAGGGGCGTACCAATTTCCGCAGCGAGGATTTTACACCGGACCATTGGAAAAACCCGGATGTTATCTACAAGGCATTGCTGGAACGCGTGCTCGGTAAAATAGGCAAGGGGGATGATGAGGCAATATGGGCATTCCTGAAGGAGCCTGCCAATCGTCTGGACCTGGCGCGCATCAGTCTCATTCGCAAGGTGGGGTACGAGGGAATTCAGCGAGTGGTGGAGCAGAAGATGGGGGCTGCACTGCTGTTTGAGCTGAGCAGCGATTTGGATTGGATTAATGGGGTTATGTTCTCCGGTCCCACGGATCGCCTTGGGCAGGGGCTCATCTATATGGCGAAAATTTACTCTCTGTATTCGGAAGATATGCAGGACCCGGTAGCTCGCCGTATCTGCGCCACTACGGCCACGGAGTTTGCACGCGAGCATTTCTCGGAGAAGGACATGCTGGCTCGCTTTGCCTACTATTTCAGCAGTTATCAGGATGGAAAGCTGAATGTGATTTTCGATACGCTCCAATACTGGGAGACCCGTATCGTCTGTGGTAATAGGGAGCCCGGTGGATGGGGGAGTCCGCAGTCTCTGGCCTGGCAGCGGGATAATGTTCGTCTGCCGGCAGAAGGCTATCTGGGGGCTAGTGGCCAGCTGGTATACCGCCTTCGCAATGTGGCGGGGGATTCTGTGTTCTCGGCAGATTATCTTGGGCCTATTATGGAGTATACCAAGAACACGACAGCCTGGGCGCATCGGGAAATAGGTGGTGTTTGTGGCGCATGTTCGCATTATGGCGCCTATGGAGCACTGGCAGCCGGTATTCCGGCTATGACTATGGGCGAGCCCGGGCACTGCGCCTACACTGTGCGCGTGGGGAATGAGTGGCGGAAGGGGTATTCCATTTACTGGCAGCATGGTATGCACAAGGTGTTCTGGGGGCTGCATGATTGGGATTTCCTCATTCTGATGCAGGACTTGTACACGGATCGCCACAAGACGATGGTGTCTGACCAACTGGCGGCACTTGCGGAGCTGCTGGCTTCCCGCCGCATGACCAAGAGTGCCATCGATTGCTTTGATGCTGCGGTGGTGGCTCAGCCGCTTAACTGGCCAGTTTGGGTGGCGTATGCCGGTTATCTGAAGCAGAAGGCTCCGCAGAATAAGGAGAAGTGGAAGGAAATGCACGACCGTGTGGTGGATACCCTGGCTGTGAAGTTCCACAACTGCGCTGCCACTATGTTGAGCCGCTATGTGTACCCGCATCTGCTGCCGCTGGTGCCGGAACGCCGAGCCAGGAACAAGATGTACGAAGCGTTCTTCAAAAAATGCAAGAGTTTTGGTACAAATCGCTGGGATATTGCCCCGCTGCTGAGTGCCCAGATGGCCGGTTGTAACACGCCCGAAGAGCAGCTTGCATATATGAAGGAGGCTCTCAATACGCTGATGGATAAGCCGGATTATTCTGGCGCCGTGCTGTCCTGGGGGTTGGAGTTTATCGCCTCCGTGCCCGGCTCGGATGCAGAAAATGAGAAACTGCAAGAAGAATTCAGTGAGTTGATTATCAAGACGATGAGTCGCGCCCGCGCAACGAAGAAAACAATGGATGCCACATGGACTGCTTTGGGCGAGGCTATCTACGCTGCCGGTAAGAATGGTGATAAGCGCACCTTCCAGGCCATCGGTAAGCTGGCACAGCGCAAGTGTAAGAAGATGTTCCCCAAGAATAAGTTTAAGTTCCGCGCGTTCCCGGGTAAGATAGTGTCTGCTAAGGGGATTATTCGTTCTGCTGCCACTCTCACGGAGGCGCAGACGGCTCATGCATGCCTGCATTGGGGCGTGTTGCAGAAGGGGGGCGGTAACATCCCTGCCAAGTTTGAGGGTAACGCTGCAATGACGCTGGAGTTGGAGGATAACTCCCGCCTCAGCGGGTTGGTCTGTCTCTTTGCCGAGGCTGCCCGCAACGACCGTGATTTCATCGTGGACGTATCCGATGATGGCCAGAACTGGGAGCCAGTGCGCGTGAAACCCGAGGTTTCCGGGGCTGTGCTGAGGGCAGACTTGCGAAAGGCTGCCCCCTGTGCGCGCTTTGTGCGCCTGCGTCGTGACGGCGATAAATGGGAGTCTACCATTGTCGGTTTTTATGTATATGGCAAGTTGCTCAAGGAAAAGAAAGAGCGCGGAGAATCCTGAACCTTTCCCCAATGTTATGTTGAAGTATTTATTAACTGCTGTAATGCTGTTGGCTCCCTTCGCTATCACCCCCGCGGAGGGCGCGGACTACCAGAATGCCCTTGCCAAAGCTACCGAACGCAAACCCGTGGTGCTGTTTTGTTATGGCGCTAATTACGACAAGGTGAGCGAGGCGAAGTATGAACTCTTCGTAAAAAAGCGCAAAATCATGAAGTATGCCCGCGGGGCTATCTTTCTGGCTGTGCCGATATATCAGCTTCCCAACGAAAAAGAGCAGCGTGAGTATAAAAAAGTGATGGGGGATGGGAATCTGCCCGGGGGCATATGGAGCTATCCCTGTCTGGCTGTGGTGGATGGGCAGGGAAACCTGCGCGGTGTGGTACAGAGCGCAGATGAGATGAAGGACCCCGAAACGGCCGGTGCTGCTCTGGAGTTGATTCTGGATTCATACACCGAGCAGGAAAAACTGCTCAAGAAAGCTCGCGGAGCCAATGGTAAGCGCCAGACTAATGCCCTGGCAGAGGCCGCTGATATGCCCGGTATTCGCATGCCCGCCAATCCCCTGGGGCAGGGTGCCGCTACGGGGCTGGGCTCTCTGGCTACCAATGATACCGGCATGTTGGAGGTGGGGCAGAAAATGCAGACAATGAGCTTGGAGCAGGCTGCCAAATATATGCGTTCCGTGATTTCTGATGGCTATTATTCTCGCCGTCAGCGCCAGGAAATTCTTGCAGCATATTCCGGCCATGTCCGGCGTAATGGCGGTTCTGCTGCGCGTTTGCGTGCCATTTATAACGAAATGCGCAACATCGACCCCACTTCCATTTACGCTGCATATGCAGAAGGTGCTATAAAGCTCTGGGTGGAGCCTCGTGAGGCTCGGGGCGAGGCCGCTCCCGCAAGCAACTCCTCGCCCGGCAAGACGGCTCTCGGGAATACGACCAAGGAATAACAGGAAGATGACTGGCGTTTTGATTTTCGGTGCCTGCGCCTTGTTGCTGGTGTTGGGGTACTTGTTGTATGGCCGGCTGGCGGAGCGCGTGTACGGGGTGGATTTTCGTATGGTGATGCCTTGCCGGCGGCAGGCTGACGGGGTGGACTATGTGGCTATGCCGACTTGGCGTGTGTTCCTGATTCAGCTGCTCAACATTGCCGGTCTGGGGCCGGTGTTCGGGGCGTTTGCCGGCTGTTTGTTCGGGCCGGTCGCGTTGGTATGGATTGTTGTGGGCTGCATTCTGGCCGGTGCTGTGCATGATTTTCTGTCGGCCGTTGCCAGTGCGGAGCATGGTGGCGAAAACCTGCCGGAACTGGTTGGGCGGTATCTGGGGCGACCGGCCCGGTATCTGATGCGTTGTCTGTGTGTGCTGCTGATGCTGCTGGTAGGCGTTGTCTTCACCACTGGTCCGGCCGGTATGCTGCATGCGCTGGTGGCAGAGGTGCCGGTAATCTGGTGGTGCGTTATCATCCTGGTGTATTATTTCCTGGCAACTGTGTTGCCCATTGATGTCATTATCGGGAAAATATATCCCATTTTCGGTGTGCTTTTCATTCTGATGGCGGCCAGTATGGCGGTGTCTCTTCCCTGCTCGGCGGTGGGGGTGCTGCCCGAGATGGAGTTCTCCCTCAATCAGCATCCGCAGGGGTTGTCGGTGTGGCCCATGATATTCGTAACAATTGCCTGCGGCGCCATATCCGGCTTTCATGCCACGCAGAGTCCTATGATGGTGCGTTGCCTGCAGCAGGCGCGCCGACTGCGCCCGGTTTTCTACGGCGCGATGGTAATGGAGGGGCTCGTGGCTCTGATTTGGTGCACGGTAGGGCTCAGTCTGGGGTCTCTGGAGACGGAGTATGTTCTGGCACAAGCTGCTAATGGTAAGATGGTGCCGCAGTTGGCCGCTGCCGGGCAGCTGGGCATGTCTTTCCGGGAGCTTATTCTGGCCAACCCGGCCATTGCCGTGAATCAGGCCTGCACTACTCTGTTGGGGCCCACCGGTGCCTGGCTGGCTGTGTTGGGTGTAGTTGTGCTGCCCATTACCAGCGGAGATACGGCTATGCGCTGCTGCCGTCTGATGGTGGCGGATATGGTTCGTATGCCGCAGACTACGGCAATGCGTCGTCTCGCCCTGGCGGTTCCTTTGTTTGCGCTGGTCATCCTGATAGCCAATATCGATTTCAGCGTTATCTGGCGCTATTTCGGTTGGGCCAATCAGGCGTTGTCCTGCTTTACTCTGTGGACATTGGCGGTACTGCTCCGCATGCGTGGCCGTTGCCATTGGCTGGTGACTCTGCCCGCTATGTTCATGACCACGATGTGCACGACCTACCTCCTCAGTGCTCCGGATTGTGGTATCCGCCTGCCTGTTGGTATTTCTTCTGCCGTTGGCGGCGTTGCCTCGCTCCTCATTCTCGCGGTGCTCATTTATGTGCGGACGGGAACCCCGCCCGCTAAAAACTGACGGAATCCCGCCATTTGTGCCTTGAAATAACCATGCTCTTGTGCTATTCTATCCACACAAGAGCATGGACGACTTAGATGAGTATCAGAACCGCCGCAAGGAGGCGGAGACCCGCAGGCGCAGCCTGACTCCCCGTAAGGAGGCTGTCGCGCGTGGGGGAAGCCGTTGGAAGCGGTTTCTGATTCGCCTCTCCGTTGTGTTCGGTGTATTTGTTCTCGTTTGTGCCGTGGGGGGCTATGTTGGCTTTAATGTTTTTACAGCCAAGTACCAGAAGTGGGCCAATGAGTTCGATTTGGAGGATATCAATAATCTGGACCACCCCTGCATCATCTACGACCGCAATGGCGAGGAGATAGGGCGCATTTTCGATGAGAACCGAAGCTATGTAACCTACGATAAAATTTCCCACAGCATGATTGATGCTCTTGTGGCACAGGAGGATAAGAACTTCTGGAAACACAATGGTTACGACCCCATCGGTATTGTGCGAGCTGCACGAGAGGCTCTTGTGGCCGGTGGGGCTAATCAGGGAGCCTCTACCATCACTCAGCAGTTGGCTCGCAATGCGTATGACCTGGAGCACCGCACTCGGGCACGCGGTGGCAGCAAATATGAGCGCAAGATTGTGGAAATCTTCCTCGCTATGCGTATCGAGCAGAAGTACGACAAGCGCCAGATTATGGAGTTCTACCTCAACCGTATCTATTTCGGACGCGGTTATTATGGTATTCGCGCGGCTTCTCTGGGGTATTTCGGCAAGGAGCCGGCAGATCTTACTGTGCGCGAGAGTGCCAGTATTGCGGCTCTTATCAAGAACCCGGAGAATTACAACCCCATCCGTAATTTTGAGCTGAATTTTAAGTGGAGAAATGACGTGATAGACCGCATGCAACGCCTGAATTATCTGACGCTGCAGGAGGCCGAACGCCTTAAGAAACAACCCATGGTGCTCAACCCCAAGCCGTTGAGCCGACAGACCTCGCATCTGCACGCTCTTGTTCAGCAGCAGACTATCGATCTTTTCCAGGATCCCGTTCGCGGTGAGGAAATCGTGAAAAGTGCCGGGTTGAAGGTGTATACCACTATTGATAAACGCATGCAGCAGGCCGCAGAGGATGCTCTCAGTACCCGCCTGAGCGAGATTGAAGCCCGCCCGGACTACGCTCATGTGAAGTTCGATGACAGGAAGCACCCGGACGCTAACAAGCATCGCTATCTGGATGGGGCCGTGTATGCTCTGGACAATAAGACCGGTGCTACTCTGGTATATGTGGCCGGCCGGAGTTTCGGGCGCGATAATTACGATTTTATTGAGAGCGGCCGCAGACCGGTGGGTACATCGTTGTTGCCGTTCCTTTACATGTGCGCCTTCGACAATGGCTATACCCCCTGCAGCCGACTGGTGGACGATGCGCTGGATAACCGTCTGGCCGGTATCGGTGGTACGGAAGGTATTCTGGGTGAATGGGGTATGGAGGTGGAGAAAGGACGCTATCTGGATACGGTGACGGCACGGCAGGCTCTTTGCTGGTCCAAGATTGCCGCCTCGGCACGCCTGGGAATTGCTCTGTCGTCCAATCCTAAAGTTGCGGCCAAGCCCTTTGTGACGACTCTGACCAATGTGGGCATTACTCCGCCGAACAGAAATCCGAGCAGTACCGAGGCCCGCCCGCAGTACTACCCCCGTGTGTACCTGGGTACGGAGCCTATGAGCCTGCGCGAAATGGTGTTGGCCTACACGGTGTTTCCCAACTGCGGCAGTCGCCCCGTGGTTCCCTACATCGTGAGCAAAGTGACGGACAGCAACGGAAAGGTGCTCTGGCAGAATCCGCATGACCTGACGCGTAGCCAGGTGAAGAGTACCACGCCCTGTACGGCCTATCGCCTGCATTCCATTATGCAGGAATCCATGACGTCAGGTTCTGCTGTGCGTGTGCGCCCCTATCTGCCGGATTCTTTCAAGGGGGCCGTCAAGAGTGGAACGAATTATGACTTTTCGGACACAACGCTCTTTGGGTACGATGCTGACGTGACCTGCGGTATCTGGATGGGGTTCCTCAACGACCACAGTGCCATTTACCCGGAAGCGTTTGCCGGCGATACCTGCGCACCGGTGTTGGGAGCCGTGTTCAAAGCCAAGGCGGCCCAGAGTTCCTATCCCAATGCTGATATCAACATACCGGAGGATACGGAGGAGGTGGAGATTTGCCTTTCCTCCGGCCACCTTGCCACGAATTTCTGCTTCGAGAAAACAATGAAGGATGGGAAGCCTACTTACGCACGCCCCACATACCGGGAGTTTTTCCCAAAAGGGGATGTGACGCTTGGCATGTGCACAGTGCATGGAGACGGCAGCCCCTCGCTCGGAGACTTTCTGGAGGTGGGGACCAGCCACACCGGTTCCTCCCGAGTTCTGCCCATTGTGCCGGTGCTTCCCAAGGCCTCGGCTCTGCTGGGGGAAGACCCCTATGGCTGTATTACTACTCTGAATCCTCGCTATAAAAGCGCGGATGACCTCGCGCAGTCTGCTTCCTCCGGTGCCGAGGATATGAACATTTCTATGGACGATGTGGCTGAGGATACAGACCAGCCCGCTATCGATAATTCCATTCAACTCACGCCTCCCAGGCAGATGCGTACTATGCCTGTGATGCCGCTTCCCTTCTGATTATTTATTATTTTCTGCCATGTCTTCCGATACTCAAACCCTTGCCGCAACTCAGGAAAAGGCCTTCCGAATCAACATGGATAAGGCTTTATATGGTACTTTCGCAGAAATTGGCGCCGGCCAGGAGACCGCTAACTGGTTCTTTCGCAGTGGTGGTGCTGCCGGCACCGTGGCTAAGACGATTTCTGCCTACGATATGACGGTGAGCGACACGCTCTATGGCCCGGTGCGCCGCTATGTGTCCCAGGAGCGTTTGTTGCAGATGATGGATTATGAGTATGCTCAGCTCATTAACCGCTTGGGAGAAAAGCGTGGTGCGGAAAGCTGCTTCTTCTCTTTCTGTAATACCGTCAAATGCAAGGGCTACCGCGACAATGGTCCCTGGAGCGCCTGGATTGGTGTGCGTTTTCAACTGCGTCCGCAGGCCGAGCCCAGTGACTTGGTGATGCATGTGCGCCTGCTGGTGCCGGATCACGATGTGCAGATGCGTATTCTGGGGGTGCTGGGGGTCAATCTGTTGCATTCTCTTTTCTATAATCGGGAGCACATGGATGCGTTCGTGAAGGGGGTGGGTGATAATCTCGACCTGAGTATGTTCGAGGTGGATTATATGCGCTTCTCCGGCAATGGGTTTGGTATGTTCGATAACCGCATTCTGGCACTGCAGCTTGTGCGTAGTGGGCTCAGCAAGGCTACACTTTTCTGCCCGGATGGCACGGTGGCCCAGCCTGCCGATTTCCTGTACAAACGCCCCATTGTGCTGATGCGTGGCAGCTTCCTGCCGCTCTGCAATATTCACTTGGAGATGATGGATGCCGTGCGTACCAAATTCACGGAGTCTCTGCCGGAGGCTCAGCACGAGCGCGTGGTGGATATCTGCGAAATATCCCTTTCCAACCTTCTCCGAGGCGAGGGAAGGGAGGTCGATTTGCTGGAGTTTATCGACAGGGCAGATGCTCTGGCCGCTTGTGGCAAGACGGTGATGGTGACGAATATCACCCACTTCCACCGAATCTCTGCCTTGCTCAATCAGTTTACCCGGGAGCCCATTGCTATTGCGCTTTCTATCGGCCTGCTGAACGAGTTGTTTAAGGATAAGTGGGCAACGGATAGTCCCGGCGGTATCCTCAGTGATATGGGCAGCCTCTTCCTCAACCGCACCAAACTTTACGTCACTCCGTGGATTAACCGCCGCACGGGCGAGTTTGTGACAGCCGGTACATACGTGGCTCCCACCAAGTATGTGCATCTTTACAAGTATTTGCTGGATAATGCGGATATTATTTCGGTGCCATACTTCAACCAGAAACTTCTTTTCCGGACTCCTCGTGATATTATCCGCATGATTCATGAAGGCGATAACGCTTGGCAGGAGTATGTGCCGAAAGAGGCTTGCCGTATGGTGGAACACATTCGCGGCGTTCACTGACATCTATAGAGATAACAGCAGATGAATACCCAAGATTTTCCTATCCTTGCCACCAGAATCGGGAAACGTCGCATGGTGTATCTGGACAATGCGGCCACGACCCACAAGCCCCTCGCTGTTCTGCAGGCAGAGCGGGATTATTACGAGAAACTTAATTCCAACATTCATCGTGGTGCTCATTATCTCAGCCGCATGGCTACGGAGGCTCATGAGGCGGCGCGTAGCTCGGTGGCGCGTTTTCTGCACGCGGCCTCGGAGCGTGAGGTTGTGTTCACTCGCGGATGTACGGAGGCTATCAATCTGGTGGCGCAGGTGCTGGCTCTTTCCGGTATGGTGAGCGAGGGGGATGAAGTGCTGGTGACTACAGATGCGCACCACTCCAACATAGTGCCCTGGCAAATGCTCTGTGCCCGCTGCGGAGCTATACTGCGCCCCATCCCGCTTACCGAGGCTCTTACTCTGGATATGGAGGCCTATCTTGCCTTGCTCGGGCCTCGCACTCGAATTGTGGCTGCCCCATATATTTCCAATGCTCTGGGAGTTGTGAACCCTATTCCCCGGATGATTGAGGCCGCTAAACGAAACCGCCCGGATTGTATTTTCCTGGTAGATGGTGCTCAGAGCACGGCCCACATGGCGGTGGATGTGCAGCGCCTGGGATGCGATTTTTATGCTTTTTCCGGTCACAAGGTGTATGCGCCCACCGGCACGGGGGTATTGTGGGGGCGCGAGGAGCTGCTCTCTCAGCTTCCGCCGTGGCAGGGGGGAGGCGAGATGATTAAGGAAGTCTCATTCACCGGTACCACATACAATGAGCTGCCTTTTAAGTATGAGGCGGGCACGCCGAATATCTGCGGCAATATTGTGCTGGCCGCTGCGCTGGACTATGTGCTCAGCATCGGTCCGGAGACAATCGATGCCCATGAGCAGCGGCTGACCCATGCTTTGTACGATGGTCTTGCGGCCATGGGCGGGATTAACATTCTCGGCCCGAAAGAGGGACGCGGTGCGCTTATTTCCGTTATTATTCCCGGGGTTCACCACTACGATCTTGGTACTCTGCTGGATCAGATGGGGGTTGCCGTTCGCACCGGCCACCATTGTTGCCAGCCGCTCATGCAATATCTCGGTACCACCGGCACTACACGCTATTCCTTCGCCCTGTACAACACGGAGCAGGATGTGGCAGATGCGCTCTCTGCTACGGAACGCGCTCTCTCCATGCTGAGGTGATGTTGAGTGGGCATGCCCAATTACCCTGATGTGTCCGGCAAAGGATGCGCTGTTCCAAATGCCTTGGGTCTGACATGGATTGCGGTTGACTTGGCGGTGGGATTGTGCTAATATGCCGCGGCTTAAAAACATAGAACCGCTTATGACTTTTTACGAAGAACTCGAATGGCGCGGGCTGGTGAATCAGATTTCCAGCCCCGATCTGATTGAAAAGCTCAACAAGGGCGGGCTGACCTTCTACATCGGCACAGATCCGACGGCGGACAGCCTGCATCTGGGCCATTATTCCAGTTTCCTTATTACGAGGCGTCTGCGTAATGCCGGGCATACCCCCATTCTGCTGGTGGGGCTGGCAACCGGGCTGATTGGCGACCCGCGTGGTACCGTGGAGCGCGAGCTCAAGCAGAAGGAAGAGGTGTTCCGCAACTATGAGGCATTGAAAGCTCAGGTGGAGCAGCTTTTCGGTTTCGAGGTGGTGAATAACTACGATTGGATTAACAAGCTGAACGTTATTGATTTCTTCCGGGATTACGGCAAGTACATCAACGTGGGCTACATGCTGACCAAGGACCATGTGCGCCGCCAGATGGAGAGTGGTATCTCTTATGCGGAGTTCTCTTACATGCTGATTCAGGCGATTGACTTCAAATACCTGCATGAGAACCGTGGTGTGGATCTGCAGGTGGCCGGCAGTGACCAGTGGGGCAATATCACCACCGGTATTGAGCTTATTCGCAAGACAACCGGTGATGAGGTGTACGCGCTGACAATGCCGCTGGTGACGGATTCTCAGGGCAACAAATTCGGCAAGAGCGAGGGGAATGCCCTCTGGCTGGATAAGAACAAGACTTCTCCCTATCAGCTTTACCAGTTCCTTATCAATGCGGAGGATTCTCAGGTTATTACCTATCTGAAGCGCCTGACCTTCCTGACGCCGGAGCAGATTACTGAAATTGAGGCGGAGCATGCCGCACACCCGGAGCTGCGCCTGGCTCAGCAGGCTCTCGCACGCGAGATTATTACAGACCTGCACGGTGCGGAGGAGTTTGAGAAGGCTGTGGATATTTCCCGCAAGCTTTTTGCCGGGGACTTTAAGAGCCTGAGCCTGCAGGATGTGAAGGCCGGCATGAGCAATGTGCCGCATGTGAAGCTGGCTCCCGGCGCGCTTGTGGATGTGCTGGTGAACAGCAAGGTGTGTGCTTCTAAGCGCGAGGCTCGCGAGTTCATTAACAATGGCGCAATTTCTCTGAATGGCGAGGTGGTGAAGGATCCGGCCTTCGAGGTGTTGCCGGAGCAGGCCATTGGTGGCGAGCTGCTGGTTATCCGCCGTGGAAAGAAGAAGTTCTACCTGGGCGAGTTCTGATGCTGCGAGCCGGTGCCATAGCTTTTCTCTCAGTCCTCTGCCTGTCGGCAGTGCAGGGGGCTGAGCCCCAGCAATCCATGCCGCCTGCGCTGCTGGAGGCCATTGCGGGCAATGAGCCATTTACCTCGCTGGTAGAGTATGGCCTGCCGTTGCTGAATACTCCGGAGGAGGTGGAGGCTTTGCCGCCGGAGCTGCGGGAGGCTCATGCTGTGGCAATCAAAAAAGTCCTGCTGCAGCAGATGGTGCGCGCTCGTGAGGCGCGGCACCGTGTTACAACGGAGAACCTTGAATACTGCGCCGGGCTTGCCCGGGAGCTGGAGGCCCCTGAGGTCTTTGCTCTTTACCTGCAGCTGGAGGCTGCCGGCCAGTTGTCGCCCCGGGCTGGCTATGTTGTGCGCGAGGCTCTGAACCTGCTGTACGAGAGCTATAGGGTGGATACCTTGGCTCTGCGCTATTTTGTGGAAGGTTCGCATCTGTCGGCTGAGGAATTGCTGGAAGCGGCTGAATGGCTACCGCTGGCCGGCTTATTTAACCTTACGAAAAAGAGTGAGCTGACTGCAGAGAAGCAGGAAGCGGATTTTGCTGATTATGTGACGCTGTCGGCCGAGATTTCCGCTGTTTTAGCCTCTGTTCAGAGCGGCGAGCAGGCAGATGCCGCTGTGGAAAAACTGCTGCCGCTGCTGGTTCGCTATGCAGCAACTGCCGGTACTCGGCATTTCGCTGAGCCGGAGCAGCAAAGGCTCCTGTTGCAGCACTTTGGTGAACAGCTAAATCGGGTTTATCCCGTATTTGTGAGTCAGCGCAAGCGCCTGCGTGAGGCGAATTTCTATGACTCTGTGCGGCTGCGTATTGTGGATTACCTGCTCGACTAGCCAGCCTCGCAATTATTCTGCCAATTGCGTATCTGCCGATTTTTGTTGCTTCTCTCACTTTAGTATTGAAAGTACACAGCTTGCCGTTTATAATGCGGGGCATGAGCCGATTTGCCGTTATCAAGAGTAAGATGCAGGGCGTGGGGCTATCCTGTGCCGCAATAGATGCCTTCCGCCATTGTGTGCAGGTGCTGGAAAGCAGACAGAGTATGCTGATTCCGGAGGCGGATATTGTGCCCGCCGAGGGGGTGGCCGAATGGGAATCTCTGGTGGAGGCTACTCCGGCTGCCGATGCGGAGCTGCTTTCTCAGTCGGTACTCATTAAGCTGAATGGAGGCTTGGGTACCAGCATGGGGTTGCAGAAGGCCAAGAGCCTGCTGGAGATTAAGCCCGGCGTCACTTTTCTGGACCTTATCGTGCGCCAGGTGCAGAGCCTGAGGGCTGTTGCGGGTTGCCCGGTGAATCTGCTGCTGATGAACTCTTTCTCTACCAGTGCTGATACGATGGCTTACCTGAGCCGCTATGCCGAGGCCGGCTTTGCCGACCCTCAGCAGGTGGAAATGCTCCAGAACCGCGTGCCTAAGCTGCTGGCCACTACGCTGGAGCCGGCGTCCTTCCCGGAGAATCCGGATTTGGAGTGGTGCCCACCGGGCCACGGAGATATTTACCCCGCTCTGGTGGGGAGCGGCTGGCTGGATAAATTACTGGATGACGGAGTGAAGTATGCATTTGTTTCTAACTCGGACAACCTTGGCGCACAGATGGATACGCGTTTCCTGCGCTGGTTCGCGCAGAGCGGCTCTCCCTTCGTGATGGAGGTGACCCGCCGCACCGAGGCCGACAAGAAGGGCGGCCACCTGGCAACACGTGCGGCAGATGGTCAGCCCCTGCTGCGCGAGGTGGCGCAGTGCCCGGAGGAGGATGTGCCCGCTTTCCAGGATATTGAAAAACACCGCTATTTCAATACCAACAACCTCTGGATTCGTCTGGATGCCTTGCGCGATTATCTGGAGGCCAACAGTGGCGTGCTGCCGCTGCCGGTTATCTGCAACCGCAAGACGCTCGACCCGCGCAATGCTGCAACGCCGGAGGTGTTCCAGCTGGAGACGGCTATGGGGGCCGCTATACAGTGCTTCCCCGGAGCCCGCGCTGTCTGTGTGCCGCGTAGCCGTTTCTTCCCGGTAAAGACATGCAGCGACCTGCTGCTGCTGCGCTCGGACGCGGTGGAAATAAACGAGGCCGGCCTCATGTCCCTCGCTCCGGAGTGCGGGGGGAGGGCGCCCATTGTGCAGCTGGACAGCAAGTTGTACAAGCTTGTGGATTCTCTGGAGGAACTGGGGGTACCCAGTCTCAAAAATGTGAGCAGGCTTGTGGTTTCCGGGGCTCACCGCTTTGCCCCGGGAGAACCGCTGAGCGGCGAGGTTTTCGTGTAAACCCGGCGCTCCCGAGCCATCCGGCAGAGGTATGCGCCACCTTTTTGCGGCAACACTCACCGGTGGTGTAAATTTGTCTTGACAATCAGGCGGCAGAGAGTAGAATCTCTGCCGCTTCGGCTTTCTCGTTAGCCGGCTGATTCTTATCACTTATCTGCAAGCTTTTAATACCATGAACAGTTACCGTACCCATACGTGCGATGAGCTCCGCCTTTCTGACGTCGACAAGCAAGTAACGCTTGTGGGCTGGGTGGATACCGTTCGCGACCACGGTGGTGTGATTTTTATCGACCTTCGTGACCGCGCTGGCAAAACTCAGGTTGTGTTCCACCCTGAGAATAATGCTCAGCTTGCAGAGGAAGCCGAGAATCTCCGCACAGAATCCGTCATCCAGGTGTGCGGCACCGTGGTGGCTCGCCTGAAAACCGATGAGGTGGACGCCACCAACCCCGACCTGGCTACCGGTGAGATTGAGGTGGATGCCGCCACTATGACGGTGCTGAACCGTGCTGCCGTGCTTCCCTTCCAGCTGGATCGCAACATCGCCAACGAGGATATTCGCCTGAAGTACCGCTTCCTCGACCTGCGCCGCCCCAACATGCAGCGCAACATGATTCTGCGCCACCGCATCACCAAAACAATGCGCGATTATCTCGATGAGCAGGGCTTCCTGGAGATTGAGACCCCCATCCTCTCCAAGAGCACTCCCGAGGGTGCACGTGACTTCCTGGTGCCCAGCCGTTTGAATCCCGGCACGTTCTATGCTCTGCCCCAGGCTCCCCAGCAGTACAAGCAGCTGCTCATGGTGGCCGGTATGGAGAAGTACTTCCAGGTGGCTCGTTGCTTCCGCGATGAAGATTTGCGCGCAGACCGCCAGCCCGAGTTCACTCAGATAGATATCGAGGCCTCCTTCATTACCCCGGAAGATGTGTACGCATGGATTGAAGACATGCTCAAACGCGTATTTAAGGAATCCGTGGGGCGTGATATCGTTACTCCCTTCCCCCGCATGACCTGGAAGGACGCCATGAATCAGTACGGTTCCGACAAGCCCGAGCGCCGCTTCGAGATGAAGATAACGGATTGCTCCGACATCTTTGCCAACAGCGAGTTCCGTGTGTTCTCCGGGGCCGTGGCCAATGGCGGCGTGGTGAAGGCCATCAATGCCAAGGGCTTCAACCCCTCCGTCGGGCAGGTGGATTCGCTTACTCAGACCGCTATCGAGGCTGGCGCTAAGGGCCTGGCCTACATAAAGGTGCGTGATGTCAATAACACCAAGGAGTGGAAGAGCCCCATCACCAAGCGCCTCTCGCAGGCAGAAATCGATGCCCTGGTGGAGCGCCTCAATATTGAGAGCGGGGACTGCATCTTCTTTGCCGCCGGTGAGTGGGAGCAAAGCTGCACCATCCTCGGCCGCGTGCGCCTGGCCTGCGGCGAGTTTATGGAGCTGCTGAAGGGCAACACCGACATCGACCTCTTCTGGGTGAACCGCTTCCCCCTCTTTGGCTGGGACGCCGAGGAACAGCGCTTCTGTGCCGTGCACCATCCCTTCACCCGCCCCGTGCCGGAGGACGTGGAGAAGGTGCTCAAAGGCGAGATTTCCACCGACCTCTGCGCCGAGGCCTACGATGTTATCTTCAATGGCAACGAGCTGGGCGGCGGCTCCATCCGTATCCACGAGAAAGAACTCCAGGACGCCACCTTCCGCGCTCTGGGGCTGGACGATGCCACCATCCAGGAGCAGTTCGGGCACCTGCTGGCTGCCTTCTCCTTCGGTGCTCCGCCCCACGGTGGCCTGGCTCTGGGCCTGGACCGCGTGGTGATGCTCATCGGGCAGTGCGAGTCCATCCGCGAGGTGATTGCCTTCCCCAAGAACAACCGTGGCGCCGACCTCATGAGCGAATCCCCCGCTCCTGCAGAGCCCAACCAGCTGCGCGACATCCACATCCAGGTCAAACTGCCGGAAAAACTCCGCCAGAAGCTGGAGGCTGAAAAGGCAGCCGCTGAGCAGCAGTAAAGACTTGCTAGACTATTTGTTATCAAAGAGCAGGGTGCCGTGCAGGTGCTCTGTTCTTTTGTTATACTATACAAAGATTGTATGACATATTAACTAATGATTTTTAACAATTTGACGTTTTCTGCTTGACGCCTGCTATTAAAAAGAGTAGCATGAACCTGTAAGCCGAAGGGCGGTGCCGCATTGCTCCGTTTTTTCGGAGAATCTGAACCTCATTTACAAGATTATGTACAAGTCCACACTTCTTCTCGTTGCTGTAGCGCTGGGGCTTTCCTCCTGCGCTTGGGATTCTAGCTATGGCTCCGTTGCCTCCAACAAGATTGGCGTCACCCAGCAGGTGCTGCCCGCAACCGTTATCTCCGCCTACGAGGTGAAGGGTGAGACCTCTTCCACCGCCAAGAACGTTGGCACCGTAGCCGGTGGCGTTCTGGGCGCCGGCCTTGGCCAGATGCTGGGTGGTGGCTCCGGCCGCATTGTTTCCGCCGCTGGTTTTGGTGTAGCCGGTGCTCTTGCCGGTCGTTACCTCACCGACTCCATGGGCAACACCCGTTGCCAGCGCGTCACCGTGAAGGTTGATGGCAAGAATGGCCCCACCTACTCCTTCGTACAGCCCGTGTACTCCGAGTTCGGCCCCCTGTCCGCCGGCATGCATGGCAACTACCACCACGGCTCCGACGCCCACTTCACCCCCGATGGCTATTAATAGCGGGGGGCGTTGAATGTTATTTATTTCAATCAGGGCAGGGGGTGTCTCTGCCCTGATTTGTTTCTTGTAGTCTTTGTTATCAAAATAAATAGTGCCATGATGAAAAAAATGCTAATGTTCTCAAAAAAAATATATAATTTTTTTAAAGATACAGATTGGGAATATAAGCTGGCTTTTTTCTTTGTGTATATTAAATATCGAAATTTTCGAGAAAGAAATAAAGCACTTAGATATATAAAAATGGGCTTTTTTGAACGTAATTTTTCTAGTATTGTTGATGAATATCGTTCAAATAAGTTTGGGAATAATGTCAATACAGGTCCAATATGGTTTTGTTGGCTACAAGGAAAAGAAAATATGCCGCCAATTGTAAGTTTGTGTTACAATAGGCTAATAAAAATGGCACCCAAGGGGCGAGAAGTAATATTTCTTCATTGGAAAAATTTAAATCAATATGTACATATTCCAGAGTATATAGAGAGAAAAGTAAAGCAAGGAATAATTACGTACACTCATTTTTCTGACATTTTGCGTTTCGCTTTGTTAGCTGAGCATGGCGGGTTGTGGATAGATAGCACTGTATATGTAGCTTCTCCTATACCGGAACGTATTTTTGAAGGAGAGTATTATTCTGCTAGAACCACATTTGATTCAAACTATCCTGGCGTGAATAGATGTTTGTGGAAATGTTTCTTGCTTGGTGCAGCACCTAACTCTCTATGGTTCTCTTGTGCTAGAGATATAATTTATGCGTATTGGAAAGAGATGGATTATTTCATTGATTATTTAATCGTTGATTATATTCTGTTGTTAATATATGATCGTAATCATGATATAAAGTTTGCTGTTGATTCTCATACAGAGTTGGATTCTTATATTTTAAAATTTGAAAAAATCGCTGGTGAAGAGTATAGTTCTCCTACGTACGAGAAAATGTGTAGTGAAAGTCGATGGTTTAAGCTGACCTATAAGTCGTCTTTTCGGGGGTATACTAATGATGGTCGATTAACGTACTTTGGCTATTTAATATCAGAGAAATGAGTCGATATATTATAGTTGGAAGGGGATTGTGATGAAAAAAGTGGCGATAGTAACTTTTCATCGTGCTAATAATTATGGGGCTGTGCTGCAGGCGCATGCCTTATCTCATGCAATAAATAAACTAGGTGCTGAGTCAGAAATACTTGATTATCGTCCCAGAAAAATGGAGAGGTTTTATCATTCGTTTATACCAAATACAAAGAATATTAAGGCCTTTTTCGTATTGCTGTTATATAGGATATTTCGAGATGTTAAAACACGCAGACGTTTTGATGAATTTCGCCGGAATGTGATGCATATTTCATCTTTAATATACAGTTCGCGTTCAGAACTAAAGCGTTCCAATAACCTTTATGATATCTTTATTGCTGGGAGTGATCAGATATGGAATCCCGATATATTAAATCTAAACCCAAAAGATGATGATTTATCATATTTCTTGGATTTTGTAGAGTCAGGGAGCAAGAAAAACTCCTATGCAGCAAGTATTGGAATATCAGTATTGTCGGACGAAATTAGGAGGCTTTATAGTGAGAAATTAAGAGATTTTTCGAATATTAGCGTGCGAGAGCATGAGGCCGCAAAGCTATTGTCTGGCATGTTAAAACGCTCTGTAAGTGCCGTTTGTGACCCGGTCTTATTGTTGTCAGCGGAGGAGTGGGGCCAATATGAGATTGCTTATTCGTTGCCTCAACAAAATTACATTCTTGTGTATACTGTGGGAGGTGGACGAGCTCTTCTTTCCTATGCTGATAAATTGGCTGAACAGTTAGACTGTGTTGTATATACAATTCAACCCCCTATTGTGAGCACTACGAGTTATAGCAAAGATTACCGTTTGACTGGAGTTGGCCCTGCTGAGTTTCTGTGGCTAATGCGTCATGCTAGAGCAATTGTGACAACGTCTTTTCATGGCTCGGCGTTTGGTCTACTGTTTCGTAAAGAACTACACATAATGCTTGGTGA
The DNA here is from genome assembly GCA_017415555.1 of Akkermansia sp. GTDB lineage: Bacteria > Verrucomicrobiota > Verrucomicrobiia > Verrucomicrobiales > Akkermansiaceae > Akkermansia. The sequence continues at coordinate 9,262 of JAFQGF010000017.1, read as the reverse complement.
TTCTTTGAAATCAAATCATAGGAACAGTCGCTTCGATTCTTTGTTTAGATATTTTGGTCTACAAGTTGAGCAAATCGAAGAAATCAAGGCAAGTCATGGTCGCTTCAAAGTATTGCAATCTGGTACAAGTAATTTGGATGTTTTTGAAGCTAATCGAGTAATAGCGCAAAAGTTCCTCCAAGGGCTGTTAACTTGAGATTATGTGTAGCTCTCTTGAAATTATCTGCAAGATATAATGAGGGCATCACTTGTTGCTATATGCTGGGATTAGTTCGGGAAAATTATTTTTTTTAATATTTTCTTTAGCTTCAAATAGATTTTGTTGATAGTTGTGTTCAATTGTTGACATCGTTGTGCAGTGGAAAGGGGATGTACATTTTTGAATAGATGGCTTCCATTCGTTATAATATGAGCCATGAAGGCTCGTAACTCATTTTCGAAAAAATTGTTAATAGTGTTATTTTTGAATGGATTTGCGTTCAATATACTCATATACAAGTTTTCATCTTGATCGATTATTTTAATGTAATCAATCAAGGCATCCAAACTGCTGAAATCATGAGCGCATATTATCGATTCTTTTGGAAATGGTACGAGTTCTTTTGATGAACCCCAATATATTGGTACTGTATTTGATAAATAACAATCAACTAATTTTTCTGTTATGTAACCAGGTAAGTCCATATTTTCAAATGCAATACAGAATTTAAAGTTGGAGAAATATTTTCTTTTGCTATCTATCCAGTCATGGGATGATCTGTCAGAAAGCTCTTTAGCATATACATTCCTTAGGATGTTTCCAGGACATTCAACTTTTTTGTATTTATTCATTAGCTCTTGACAAAAGTGTTTGCGAAGACTTGCACCGTCTCCGTAATAATCTTGCGAATACAAAAATACGCAGAATTTCCTATTTAATGCTATTTCTTTTGTGATTTCAGGGGCATTAAGAGTAATGCCTTTCATAAACCAGAAGCTTGCTGGAATCCATAGGGTTCTCCCAAGTAGTTCCTGTTTGATGGTACTTATCGCATAATCGCAATCATTAAAATCAGGAATAAAAGATTCTACATTAATTAGGATTTTTATTGCATTTTTATATTCCAAATGTTTTATTCCAAATGTGGAATAGAATACGAAATCAGGATTGTTATTGTCTATAATCGGTGAAAAATCTGGTTTCAGAAATTTCAAAATTAATTCTTCATTAAAAAAATCCGAAAAATCAACTATTGCTACTTTGATGGTTCTTCCTTTCATATTTATGTAATTTAATTACATCATCGCTAAACGATTTCTTTCATTGTATGCATTCAATGTTTCACCATGAGGCAATGTGCCAAATTTCGAAGGCTAATAACGACAGTTCGTAATAATGTGTTGCGGCTATAAAACAAGAGGGTTGGATAGAGTCCCAATTTTAAATTGGAATACTTTCTGATGCGCCAAAGGTATTTTTGATGAGCTTCGGTCGACGGTGGAAGTTTCTTCACATGGCATGACGCTGACATCCAGAATAGTATCAGATTGTTTGCTAGTCCCATGGGAAGAAAGCGCTCAACATCATCAGCAGGTATCGAACTCAGCCGCAGCTTTTGAAGGAGCATATCCATTTCTGGATTGCGTACAAAAGTTTGAGTTATGCTGGAATCATTCTTTCTGTAGTAATATACGACTTTATCAGTACTATAAACTTTTCCTGCGAGTTTGTATGCTATCCGTATGTTCATGATGGCATCTTCACCAATTATCAATTCTCGAGGAATATTAAATGTTTCAGAATCAAAAAGATGACGTCTATATAGCTTTGCATATGGTCCTACATGGTAGGCTTCCATAATAGCACTCATTTTTTGATATTCTTTTTTGCCTATTATACCGGTTGCAGGGCCATAACCTCCTTCAAACCTACCCAATATAATATCTATGCCATCTTCTGCATGCTGGTGAAGGATTGCCAGTGAATGCGGAGGAATAGTATCATCACTATCAACGAATGTGATGAACTCGCCTTTTGCTGCTGCAACTCCATTGGCTCGGGCTCGAGTTACTCCTGAATTAATTTGATGTATGACTCGAACCCGCTCATCTCGTTCAGCATTTAAATCACAAATTTTCCCACATTTATCAGGACTTCCGTCATCTACTAAAATAAGCTCAAAATCAGTAAAATTTTGGGCAAGGATACTGTCAATGCATTCTTGAAGGTATAGTTCCGTTTTGTAAACAGGGACGATAACGGAAATTGCTGGTCTGAAAGGCATATATTGAATCAGTAGCATTATTTCCGTTTGCGGCGGGCTGCCAGCGCGGTAAGTGCAAGCAGGCCCAATGTAACTGTAGTAGGTTCGGGGGCTGAATGCTCAACTAATGCAATGGCGGCAATGTTGCCATAATTTCCCCATGATGAGAGTACTACGCTTTGATTGTCCTCATTTGGAGAGAAGTCGAATTGCATCAGTAGCCAATTAGAGATAGTATTTCCTTGAGAATTATATGTTGCTGCTGTTATAACATTACCCGATATGGATGGTTTCGAAGCGCCATTATATACTTGTTTTTCTTCGGAAATTGTAAAAGATTTTGTTCCGGTTAATGAGTAATTTGTGGGGACATCCCAGTCAGATCCACTTCTTGTACCCAGTACGTAGAGGGTATATGAACTTTCGTGTAATCCTGAAAATTTTATATGAAATGTGTTGTCGTTGGTAGTTGTGAGTACACCGTTAATTTGAGCATTCCCAAATATCGCAACAAGGCTTGACAAATTCGCAGAATCACCACCAATGGTGGTAATTTTTCCTCTTGTAGTAGTTATTGCGTTTTGCTTCTCTGCATGACATATGTTCAAGCTGATATCCGATTTTATACCGTTGACACATAAAAGGGTACTTATGTAGTAATCATTGTTGGCTGAGACTACGTTGTAAGTTAGGGCATTTGCACTGCCAAATATTTCTGTAGCTTGCTTTGTGACGATGGAATTGTTATTTTCTACCCCAAAAGTCAGCACAATGGTCTGGTCGGCAAAAAGCATGCCGGAGAGTGAGAGAAGAAAGAGAATGCGTTTAATCATCAGGAAAGGTGGAAAATTGTTGATGTTTTTATATCGGCTTACCTACGCTGCGTATTCTAGCACTATGTAGTGGCAATGTAAAGATTTTTCTGCTGCTCCGTCGGTAAGTTGCAAGTTGTAAAAAATCAGATTTTGCTTAAATTATAATTGACTCTTACTGTTACAAGTGATGACCATATGGGGATTCGTGCAGCCTTAGCCCGGACACTTACGGGGGTGCTTTGGCAGCGTTGCCAATTCCATTTTCAACAGAATGCACAAGCCTATATTACAACCTCGCGTTACAAAACCATTGCCGCTGCCCACATCCGTACCATTTTTAATGCAGGTAGTCGAAAAATAGCAAATATCATGATTTCAAACGTCTTATCTGTTTTCCGCACTGACGGACAGAACAAGCTCGCAGATTGGCTTGAAAATAACATTGAAGAATGCCTCACTGTCATTGATTGCCCGCCGGAGGTTCAAAAACGCCTCAGAACCTCAAATATCATGGAAAGCATCAACAGACAGCTCAAACGCAGAACAAACGATATTTCCATCTTCCCCTCTGAAGCCTCTTTGCTCAGAATCGTAACTGCCAAAGCCATGGATCTCTCCGATGAATGGGAGGGGCTTAATGGTAAGGCTTACATTTCGCCGGAGAAGCTCCAACAAACGGCTGAGGTGCTGAAAGTAGCCTCATCTCAACCGAAAAACTCCGCTGCTTAAACTAACTCGCAAGCGTGTTTTGCCCCGATGACAGAGATTTTACAGCAAAAAAATTGCGCCGCCTAGTAATGGATTGGGCAAGTCGTTATGTTTTAGGGTGGAGTATAGCAGAAAAAATGGACATAAGCCTTTGTTTGAGGGCCCTGGAAATGGCACTGAGCCGAGGTCGACTTCCTAAATACTTTAACACAGACCAAGGAAGCCAGTACACCTCGAGAGACTGGCAGGAATGCATGGAGGAGAACGGCATAATTATCAGCCAAGACGGCAAAGGTCGTTGGGTGGATAATATAGTCATGGAACGCCTTTGGCGCACCTACAAGTATGAGTTCTTTTTCATTCACGAGCCGGCCAACATAATAGAGCTACAAATCATTACGGCTAAGTGGATCGATTATTACAATAACAAGCATTCGCATGCAACACTCAAAAACCAAACACCGGCCGAATATCGAAGAGGGCAAGGAGTCCCCATCCCCCATCCGGCGAATTTTTTTAGCGATTTTTCCGCTCCGGCACCGCTCGCGCCGCTACGCGCCGCGCCCTCGCTTCGCTCGGGACGCGCGATGCCTGCGCTTCAAAATCGCGCAAAAAATGGATTGACATCAGAGGGTATAGAATGATATAAAGATTGCACACGCCAGATGCACACAAGTAAGGGGCTTAAATTGGCTACCTAAGTGTCGAAAGAATGGCGCCAGTTTAATAATTATCAATCACTAAAATAAGAAATTCTTGCGCATTCTAACCAATGAACTCCATTTTATCTCAATTTCGCGCTGCTATAATGGGTATTAGCATGGTATTTGTAATCATGTTTCATCAAGGATTCATATCTGGACCAATCCCTTTCTTCTTTCATAAGACCGGTTATTTAGGCGTAGATGCTTTTTTATTTATTTCAGGGTTTGGAATATACTTTTCTTTGAACAAATATAACACCATTAACATAGAAAATATCCTCTCCTTTTTTAAACGTCGTATGCTACGAATGATGCCTACTTGCATCATAGCCGGAATATCTTTTCTATACCTGTGGATGGTAAGTACCCCTGATTTGTATTCTTCAGGATCTCTTAATTTCTGTAGTGCGTTCATAGGATTGGATGTATGGTATATCCGCACTATTATGATATACTACTTACTAGCTCCGTTTTTGTACAGCATTATAAAATCTTCCAAGTTTACAATTACTACACTGATTGTGCTCTGTCTAGTTATTCCCTTCATTGGCAAAGGATGCAGTTGGATTGTCGGGAATGTCTGCGGTAATTCATTTTACCTGCGACAAACCATCGTATGGACAATAGAGCGTTTCCCAGCATTCGCATTCGGTATGCTATTTGCTCACATGAATCCGGATAGAATAAACTTCCTAAACTGGAAGTTTATTATGTTTGCTATTGCATGCGCAGGCCTTCTATTAACGACACCTTATATATACAAATTAAATCATTTCCAATCATATTCGATTTACAAGTTCCTGCGTATTCTCATAGGACATAAAGTAATGATTATTCCTATATTACCCATTCTCTTTTACGTTGCTATTTTTATTTTAAAACTTTTGGGTGAATATATAAAATCAACTCTAGAATGGATCGGTAATTATTCATTAGAAATCTTTCTTGCTCACTCCGCCATTTTTCCATACGCAAGAAAAATGTTTGATTCTGGTTGGCTAATATTTACATGTGCACTTGCCGCATCTGTACTTGCATCCATATATCTTAAATATGTATCAGCCAAAACTTCTTCCATCTTTACTAAGAAAAATACTTAACTATGCAGAATCAACAGAGTGTAGATTCGAGCATATTTAGTGCTCCAAAGGTAGAATCGCCGTGATACTTTATGTGCAAGAAGTCTTAAATCATTAAGAATCCGGGAGCCTCGTCTGGAATTAACGAGCCATCAGCTTGGAAAAGTTTTGACCGCAAATCGCTTTTTTTTGCTTTTGGTGCGTTCACGCTAAGTAAATGAGGAATAGATTGTAATATGGTGGATAGAAGTCTTTTGTGAAAGGACATCCATAATTGGGGAGACTGACACATCGCTTGTAAGAGGTCATGGATAATGAAATACAGCATTCGCGGAAAATACCTATATTGCTTTATGTTATGTTTTGTTATATGCGAAAAAACTTTAAGCAGTCATCGAAACTAGTATAACGTCCGATAAATAACTAGACATTTTTAAACAAAGGGGCTATAATAAGGCATCAGCCATGATTAAGACCGAAATTAGTCCCGAGGATTTAGCCGAAATCGAAAAAATCTGCCGCGCCCGCACAGAATCTTACCAAGTGGTAACCCGGGCAAAGACACTCAAGCTTCGCCATGAGGGAAAGACTATAGAGAGTATAGCGGAAGCTTTGGATGTTCACAAGAATACTGTTCTGTTAACTCTGTCTAAGTTTGACAAACAAGGTTTAAGCTATGCATTGTATGATGCTCTTGGTCGGGGAAGAAAGACAGAAATAAGCGATGAGGATAAAGCTTGGATTACCCACATTGCTTACATGAAGCCATCCGAATGTGGCTACGCCGCTGAGCTGTGGACATACAAGCTGCTTCAGAGTATATACGAAGCAATGCAGTGCATGCGGGATATCCTCGTCTTTCTACTATTGCTAAGAGTACATTGCATATCATCTTAAATGAGCAAGGTATAAAACCATTTAAGATTAGATACTACTGCGAAAAACGAGACGAACAGTTTGAGGAGAAGATGCATGACGTTCTTGTAGTATATAAGCAAGTCGAAATGCTGTTTGATAAGGATGGGAACCTACTGCCCTACGAAGGGCAGTTTACTCACACAATTTCATACGATGAAAAGCCAAACATTCAAGCCATCGGGGGAGCTAAAGACAGAGCGCCAATACAGGGAAAAGGTCAGTGGCAAAGAGACTGCGAATACACTCGGCATGGCACATTGACTCTACTTGCCGGCATTGATTTACAAACAGGTATGGCAATACCCCATGTCCATGAGAAACACAACAGCAGCGTGTTTATAGAATGGCTTGAAAAAGTTGATGCTATGTATCCCGAAGGAGACAAAATCAGGCTAATCTTAGATAACTTATCTGTTCATACAAGTGCACAGGTAAAGGCATACTTGCAGACTAAGAACGACCGATTCGAGTTTGTATATACCCCTAAGCATGGTTCATGGTTAAACCTGATAGAAAGCTTTTTCAGCAAGATGACAAAACAGATGCTCAGGGGCATACGAGTGGAAAACAAAGAAGAATTGAAGAACCGCATATACAAATACTTTGACGAAATCAACAAAGAGCCCGTTGTATTTCGATGGACATACAAAATGAAAGACTTGAAGCTTTCATCCTCTGATGAGAGTCCAAATACTTGATGGACGCTATACTAGCTTATGTTTAACCGATAAAAAGTATCTTGGGGCTTATCAATCTAATTACATATATAATTACATCATGACGATAAATAATGATGAAATAGAGAACGTGCTGACAGTAGTTATCGCCGCAGACAAAAATTTTTCAGTGCCGCTGGGGATGGCTGTTCTATCGCTTTTAGAAACCGCTGCGTCTACAACAAAATATGACATCTATGTACTCGATGACAGCGTAGATAATGAAATTAAACAACAGATAGATGGATTTGCTGGATTATATCATTTTAATATAACATACATCGATGTTTCGGAAATAATAGATAATGTCCCATCTTCAATATACTTCCCCAGGGTTGCATTCGCTCGTTTCCTGATTCCTCAACTTCTTCCTCACAAAGAAAAAGTCCTATATTCAGATGCAGACGTACTCTTCAGAGAAGATTTAGCGCCCCTATTTAATACGGATATGGAAAGCATGGTTGTAGCCGCATGTCCAGACATTAACATGGCGAGAAAATCCCAACGACATTATTTTAACCTACTTGAGGAGGAATATGGTATTTGCTTTTATCAAGATTCTAATCTGTATTTTCATAGTGGTTTTCTGTTGTTTAATTGTGAATTGTGGACTGCTGGTAACTTCACGGAAAAAATCTTCAAGTTGGCTCAAAGTAATTTTTCATCAAAGATACAATATTATGATCAGGACTTTATGAATATTGCATGCTTTGGAAATATTAAGCGTGTATCATCCCGATACTGCTCTGTTCCTCAGTTTGAAACGCATTACTATTCCGATTTTGATATAAACTATAACGATATAGAAAACTTTGAATCGTCAGATAATCTTCGAAACGCTTATGAAAAGCCAGCAATTATCCATTATGCAGGATTGAAGCCAATAGTTTTCAGAAAACCAATTTTCAAGAACGAAGAGCCATTTTTTGAATTTTGGAGGAAATCTCCTTGGCATAACAGGCTGCCATATCTTCCGAGGGAGATTCTTACACTAAAACGGAGCATTGATTGTTCTAGTGGGGGGAATCCCTCCTCTGCTCTTCCTGTATTTGAAAAATTGGTTACGGTAACGCTTTTTACTGACAACATAGTTCGTAATAAGGCCGCGGATAAATTTATTAAAACCTTAACGTCGCTTTGCAAACTTCAAACTTCATTATTTGAGATTCTTGTAATAGATAATGAATCTTCTGATGGTACTCGTGATTTACTTAATAAATGCAAAGAATTAGGTGCATTAAGATATATTGCCGTCAAATGTACTATGTATGAGGCTTGTGGGCATATATTAAAAGAAGCCTCTGGTAAATACATACACCTTGTGGAGTTGGGGGACGTTGTTAGCGATAAGAATATTTATAAAAATGCATTTATGCATAACGAATCCGACAGTGTGCCTCATTTGTTAAGGCGAGAAATATTATTGAGTGTTTTAAAATCTATATCCACAAAAACAGAACATGAGCAACAGAGAGATATACTTTTAGTAATAAAAATGTTAAAAACGGCTTTTATTACAGGCGAGAGCTTTTATAAAAATCGATACCAAATTACTGATGTTTTGAGTGTTTTTTACAGAAAACTACAGATTCAATATTTAAAGTTACGTTTGATTAAACAATTTACAATAGGGGAGGGTAGGCGGAGAAAAATTGAACAAATTGAAAATTTGAAATCATTATTAGATTACGCAAGGAGCATCATACATTAACATTTTATTGTTTGGTAGTAGTGTTGAAAAGTAAGCACTCAACCAAAAGCCTTGTTGACGCCATGCTTAAAGCGTGACATTTCGGCCGTTCTGAGCCGGTGACTCAAGTTTCAGCATTCCAGGAAGCAAGTTCAGATACCCATCTGAAACGCGGTAAGTCGGCAGCTTCCGCAGGACTTCCGTAAGCCAGCGGTTAAAATCTGTTCCCGTGCGCTTGCATTCCTCCACCATCGAATAGATGATTGCTGCTCTCTGCCCGGCTTCCGGGGCACCTATAAACAAACAGTTCATTACGCGTTGGTATAATTAAAAATTAAAAACTAAAATTCGTCATAAAGAAGAATTGTGATTGCATAACATGTTTATTT
>JAFQGF010000016.1 GCA_017415555.1 Akkermansia sp. | reverse complement strand
GCACTATAGCGCCCTCTCTTGTGAATTTTGGTCATGTTGATGAGTGTGTTGTGTTTTTTGAGGTTATTCTACACTCATCCGGACTTTTGCGCAAGCTTAGCAGAATTAGCTCTGTGTCCTAAATTCGGGTGGCAGCATAGAGGGTAAGGCGGGGCTTTTACATTATCATCAGCCCCAATAATTGCCATAAACATAACCGCTTATCGTGGATAAGACGATGACGAGAGATACGTATATTGCCGTTTTTTTCCAGCCCATTACGCCCGAAACAACCAGCATGTTGGGCAGCGAAAGGGACGGACCGGCCAAAAGTAATGCCAAGGCCGGACCTTTGCCCATGCCGGAAGAGAGCAGACCCTGAACTATCGGTATCTCTGTAAGAGTACTGAAATACATGAATGCCCCGGTAACGGAGGAAAGGAAATTGGCAAGCACGCCATTTCCTCCGACTGCGTGTTGTACCCATTCGGCGGGAATCAGCCCGGGGATAGAAGTATCACCGTGCGTGGAACCAAGCAGCATTCCGGTAATGATGATACCTACTCCCATAAGCGGTATGGTCTTTTTGGCAAAGTCCCAGGATGATAAGACCCACTCGCGATTCGCCTCTCTTTTATCGGAGAGAAGAATCAGCGATAATGCAGCCAGCGCAACCACCATGGGGGGTAGCGGCGTGAACATGGGATCAGGAATGAATCGCAGGGATGCGGCAACGGTCAAAACGACGGCTATTGCCCCGGTATACACTTTCCATGTCGGAATACGCAGGTATTCTACCATACACCAACACATGAGCAATGCTGCCACACCTACGAGGTACCAACGATAGGTATAGGCAAGAGACCATATAGAGGAACTTTGTTCATCGGGAGCAGCCCAGTTGGCAAAGATAAGGACGGCAACCATTGCAAAAAAGAGCAGGGTAGTCTGTCCGAAAGAATCGGCGGCAGTTTCTGCCTGCTGTTTTTCAGATGGAGACTCTGCTTTCTGCTGTTCTTCCCGGCGGTAAATCCAAGCCATTATCATACCAATGATGACGGAAAACCCAATGGCGCAGACTGTACGGGCTATCCCCATTTCCATGCCCAGAATGCGTGCCGTCAGAGTGATGGAAAGCATGCTTATGGCTGGGCCGGAATAAAGAAAGGCCATGGCCGGACCGAGACCTGCCCCTCTCTTGTAGATGCTGGTAAACAGCGGCAGAATCGTGCAGGAGCAAACCGCGAGAATGCCACCCGATATGGCTGCAACGCTATATGAAAGCCATCGCGGAGCATGGGCTCCCAGATACCTCAATACCGAATCCTTACTGATGAATACTGCAATGATTCCGGCTATGAAAAACGCAGGCAGCAGGCACAGGATGACATGCTCCTGCGCATACCATTTCGCCAGATCCAGCGTAGCATGCAGCGAAGTCCGGAATGCCTGATTATTCAAGGGTAGAAAAAAGATGGCAGTATAGATGACAACCATCCACAACAATGATTTTAGTTCTGATTTATTGTTCATGTGTCAAATGATGAGTTCGGTTATTGTTATCCACATTCCGAGAAGGAAAAGACTGCTCCCGGCAAGGATCTTCCCCCAACGCTGAAGCACCGGAAGACAACGCAGGACTCCAGCTGCCTTTTCGGCTCCTGTTACCAGCAATAGGGCGAATGCCGCTACCGGAACCGATGTTCCTAATCCAAACAGAGCTATAGCCACCCAGGCCCATGTGCCGCTTTGGATGGCAATCGGCAGAGCTGTTCCAAAAAAGAGAGCCGCACTGGGAGGGCACAAAGCCAACGCAAAGAGCAGCCCCAGCATAAAGCTGCCCCATAAGCCACTGCTTGCGAGTTTATGAGTGACTGTTTTGCCGGGGTAGCGACCGATGGAGGGGATACGGATACACTCCAGCACAACGAGGCCGGAGACGATGAGTATGGGGCCCATGTACAAAGGCAGGCTCTCCTGGAGCCAGAGTGATACGGCAGGGGCTCCTGCCAAGCCCTGGCTTATGAGCAGTCCTACTGCAACATAGGAGCAAATGCGCCCCAAAGTATAAAGCCCCGCTGCCATCAAGGCTCGATGTTGTGAGCCCACATGCCGGCTCATATAGCCGATAGCTGCCAGATTCGACGCTAACGGACAGGGTGCAATAGCAGCTGTCATTCCGGCAAGTACAAGATAAAGTATACTCATCTCGTTATATAAGCGTTAATTTGTTCTCTTACGTATTGCTTGTAAGCTGTTTCGTCTCGGTTCAACTCCCAGATGCGTGACAACTTCTCCCATTTTTTTCCATTCTGACCATAGCGCAATATGAGGCTTTTCGTCGTGAGGCCATAGAGCTTAACCTGATCTGCATCCGCTTCTTTCTGTACAAATGCTATCCCCATCTCTATGGCAACATCCTTGGCCCATTGCTCCATGCGCCTGCATGTCGGGCAGCGTTTTCCGAAGGTGAAATACACAAGCTCTGCCGAATTATCTGCCACAATCGGTGCGGGGGTGCTTACCGGTTCAACAGGGGCTTCCTGTTGTATTTGTTTGAGCGCGGCAACAGCCAACGCGCCGAAGCCGATGAGAAGTAAAGCCGTTTTCAACCCTTTGCCCGGGGTGCTTTCCGTTTTACTTTCTTGATTTGTGGAGGATTTGCTGTTGCTATCTGCTCGTTGGCATCCGCAACCACATGAACATGTGGTGACCTCATTTTTTGGGGTCACGGTAGTTGCCGACTCAATATCAAGAGAATCCTGTATCAGCTCTCTCAGTTGTTCCACAGACGGAACCTTTCCCTGCCGGACAACTGTTCCGTTGACTGCAATCGCAGGGGTGTTAAATATACCGGCTTTTGCTATCTCCAGCGGATTCGATATTTTCTCTATTACGAACCTTCCCGGAAGCGTGCGCACTGCTTCTTCTGCATGACGGACTAAGGTTGTGCAGCGCGTACACCCCGGACCATAGATTGTGATGTGTATTGTTTTCATTGTTTGTATTGTGTTTATATTTGGGCAAATCTAAAAACGACAGCATAAAAAGTCTTGATTGGGTTATTTTTCATCAGTCGACAAGGCAATTTAAGACAGTAGAAAGACAGGGAATAGCCAGACGATAATAGATGTTCTTTCCTCTTTGTTCGGCTGTGACCACCCCGGCATTCTTGAGTATATTGAGATGGCTGGAAATCGTGGATAAATCGCGCTCCGTACCCTTGTGTAACTCGCAGACGCAACGCTCTCCCGCCAACAGCATTCTGACGATATGCAAGCGAACCGGGTGACCGAGAGCCTTAAAAACCGCAGCCGCCGCTTCGTGCGACAGACTTATTTTTTCCGTGTTGTGGCAGTTACAATCCATAGATATATTACTGTAAGTGTTTTGCTAAGTTCTCGATTTCTGCGCGTATTTCATCGCGCACGCGGCGGTATATGTTCAGCGCCTCCGCTTCAGGCAAGCCAACTGCCAATGCAGGTGGGTCATCAAAAGGAATATGAATGAGTTTTCCCCCGGGATAATAGGGGCAAGCTGTAGCGGCTCGGTCACAGACCGTCACGACCAAGTCCCATTGAATGTCGGTCGGCAACTCGTCAACCGTTTTAGAAAAATGCTTGCTCATGTCCATCCCGACCTCGTCCATAACGGCGAGCATGAGCGCATTCAAGCCATGTTTTTCTATCCCGGCAGAAGCCGACTTCCATCCATCGGGGAAAAGACTCCGCCCCCAGGCCTCAGCCATCTGGCTGCGGCAGGAATTACCCGTGCATAGAAACAAAACAGAGCTCATGACAAGCGATATTATACGGACATTTTGACAATTGTCAATATGTCTTTTTGCTCTTTTTTGTTGTCATGTGCAAAAAAGAACAATAAAGTGAAAAAAATGCACTTTATGAAAGTTGTTTGTTGTGGAAGTGAGAGCTCTGCCGCACCCCTAGTCCTTTGGAGTCCTCCGGCTTCGGCAAGCCTGCGCCGAGACAGACGGCGATAGTCAAAAACAGGCGCATACCGATTCTGCACGGGGTTGTTAAGTCGTTGATTGTTACAAAAAACCCTCTAACGCGTTGAGCGTTAGAGGGCTGTGAGATTTATACACGAGAAGAGATTCGAACTCCTGACCAACTGTGTGTAAGACAGCCGCTCTACCACTGAGCTACTCGTGCTTTGCTGTGTGCGGGGGCATTATACAGCAAAAAATGAGGAATGCAAGACTAAAATGGTAATTAAGGTGATTTTTTTTCTAAAATGGCGTAACGCTGGGTGGGGTGAGGTGGTGGATTGTGGGGATTCTGAATCCAGATGGCATGGGGATGTTTGTCCAGGGTGGCTTTTCCGGGGCCGGTGAAGTGTCCGTGCCAGCAGCTGCCGCTGGAAAGAGTGAGCTCAATTTTGCAGTTTTTGCCGACGTAGATGTTCCCTTTGAGAGTGCTGTTTACGACAGTGATTCTGGCGCTTCCGGCGTTGAAGCCGGGTTTGCCCCAGATGCTTTCTTGGGCCGAAATGAGGTGTTTTTCCGAAGCGTCTGCCCGGCAGTTGGTGAGTTTGATTTCGACGCGGGCGTTGCTGATGAGGAATATGGGGGCGTTGCCGACGGAGCCTAGGGTGCAGCCGTTAAGATTCAGCTGTATGGGTGAGGCGAGGCAGCCCACTTGTGCTGTGCTGCGTGCCAGAATGGCGCATGAGTCTGAGCTGAGGAGGCTGGTGTCGGATATGATTTTATGGCATCCGGGTTCTGCCAACAGGGACGGCGTGGTGTGCGAAGCTTCTGTCCGGATAAGGGCGCAAGGGGGTGGCTGGTCGGCTGGGAGGGGGAGCATGCGCATGAGATGCTCCTTGTGTGGGGTCTGCTCAATAACAAGCAGAAGAAAAAAAGCCCGCCGGGCAGGCGGGCTTTTTTTGAAGGGATAAAACCATTCTTACATAGGCACGGTGATGGTCTGCTCGCGATCCGGGCCTACGCCAACGGAGGCGACCGGGCAGCCTACGATTTCGCCGAAGCGCTTAACGTAGGCCTTGCAGTTTTCCGGCAGCTCGTCCCAGGCGGAGCATTTGGAAATGTCCTGCTGCCAGCCGGGGAGGGTTTCGTAGATAGGGGTGCACTTGGCCCAGTCTTCCATGAGGGCGGGCGGGTATTCCAGCACCTCGTCGCCCATGCGGTAACCGGTGCAGATTTTGATGCTCTCCAGCTCATCGAGGCCGTCGAGGTTGGTCATGGCCATTTCATCAAAACCATTGAACATGGCGGAGAAGCGCAGAACCACGCCATCCGTCCAGCCGCAGCGGCGGGGGCGCCCGGTGGTAGCTCCGAACTCGCGGCCCAGGCCGTGCAGGTAGTCGCCGAATTCGTCATCCTCTGTCACGAAGGGACCTTCGCCCACGCGAGTGGTGTATGCCTTGCAGACGCCGATGATTTTGTCGATACGAGTGGGGGCTACGCCGGAGCCGGTGCAGCAGCCGCCTGCGCTGGTGTTGGAGCTGGTAACGAAGGGATAGGTGCCGAAGTCGATGTCGAGCATGGCACCCTGTGCGCCCTCGAACAGGACGGTTTTGCCGGCCTTGATGGCGTTGTTGAGCACGGGGATGGTGTTGGTGATGTGCGGGCGGAGTACATCTGCTGCTGTCATGACGGCACGGAGCGTCACCTCCGGGTCGGCAGCGGGCCAGCCAAGACGCACCAGTTCCTCGTTGGCGGTCTTAATGCGGGCTTTGAGCACAGCCTCCAGGCGCACGGGGTCGGCAAGGTCAATCATGCGGATGCCAACTCGACGGGCTTTGTCGGCATAGGTGGGGCCGATACCCTGGCGAGTGGTGCCGATTTTCTGGTCGCCGAGGGCTTCCTCCTGGGCGCCGTCGATGTCCTTGTGTATGGGCAGTACAACGTGGGCGCGATCGGAGATGAGGAGGTTAGCCGGGGTGATGGAGACACCTTTCTCTCGCAGGTACTCGATTTCCTCCACGAGGGAAGTGGGGTTAATAACGACGCCGTTGCCGATGACGTTTACCTTACCCTCCCACAGGATGCCGGAGGGGATGAGGTGCAGAACATATTTCTGCCCTTTGGCGATAACGGTGTGGCCGGCGTTGCTGCCACCCTGGCTGCGAGCCACAACGTCTGCGGTTTCTGTCAGGAAGTCGATGACCTTGCCTTTGCCTTCATCTCCCCACTGGGAGCCTATAACGAGTGTGTTCATGAATAAGTTTGGAGGGGGGGGAGGATTATGCGTTGTATTTGCCGGCCTTCACAGCTTTGATTGTCTGCACCAGCTGGCCGTAGAAGCCGTTGGCGTCTTCGGCGTCGGTGGGGGCTGCGGGGATGTACTGCACGCCGAAAAGGGGGCGGGTGTTTCCGCAGACGGCAGCCACGGTGTCATCGTTCAGGTTGACAGCGGTGGTGCGGAGTTCTGCGGGCAGGGTATCGGCATCGATGGCAGAGATGCTGTTTTGGGTGGTGATGGCAACCTTGCCATCGCACAGCGTTTTGACAGGCTGATTGCAGCCCTGATGGCCCACGCGCAGCTTGCGGGTTGTGCCCCCGAGAGCTGTGACAAGTAACTGGCAGCCCAGCCCCATGCCCACTACGGGAAGTTTGTCGGTGAGGAGTTTGATTTCTGTTGCTTCGGTGGTCAGGGGGGCTGTGGTGCCGGGGCCATCGGAGATGACGACGGCATCCGGGCGCAGTGCCAGTACATCGTTAGCCGTGGTGGAGGCTGGTACGACGGTGACATCGCACCCAACCTGGCGCAGACTGCGAAGCACACTACGGCGCACGCCCAAATCGTATACCACGACCTTGTAACTGATGGGCGGTAGCTCTGTGTAGTTTGTCAAATCACCCTGTGTTTTGTTGGGAAGCTTCCAGGCTCGGGAATCGCCCTCCCAATGGTAAGGGGCAGGGCAGGTAACCCGGCAGACGGGGGCGGTCGTTTCAATGGGGGTGGTAGCCTTTGCGGCGGCAACAGCCTCCTCGGCACTCAATTCTGTGGAAATGCAGCAGCGCTGACCTCCTTTGTGGCGCTGAAGGGTGGCAATCTTGCGGGTGTCGATGCCGGCGATGCCAACAATGTTGTGACGCTGCAGCCATGGTTCCATACCCTCCCTGGCGCGCCAGTTGCAGTGCAGGCGTGCCAGTTCTGTAACGACCAGTCCGGCGGCCTGAGGTGCGGAGCTTTCGTTGTCCTCCTCGCACACTCCATAGTTGCCGATGAGCGGGTAGGTCATGACCAGGACGCGACCGCTGCAAGCGGGGTCTGTCAGTATCTCCTGGTACCCCATTACGGATGTGTCGCAGCACACCTCGCCGGTTACTGTGCCGGTAGCGCCAATGGAGCTACCCTCGAATGTGGTTCCGTCTTCTAGTGCAAGAATCGCTTTCATGCTTTGTCTCTTTAAGCCGTGCGATATTACCAGTTCCGGGGATAAAATGCAAGGCTATAATGCAAGATGGCGGAAAAATTGCGGAATGGTTAAGAAAATTCGTCATTTTGATCGAGATTGCTTGCAATATGAGTGGAAGTGTGATTATAATAGGGCAATGGAGCTACCGGCGCAACAGGCTGCGAGTGGATGAGGGCTCCCGTCACCTTCAACAATAGAAACAAGTTATGGAAAATACGGAGAAAAAAGAAACGGCGGTTCCCAGCAACGATACTCAGGATCGCCTGAAGGCTGCGCGCGATTATGCCTGTGCTCAGTACGACAAGCTGCGCCGTGCAACGGCTGAGCAGATGGATGTGGTGCGTAAGTATACCGCAGAGCAGATGAATAACGTACGCAAATATACGGATGAGGCTCGCGAGCAGATTAATGCCGGCTGGGATGTGACTTGCGCTAAGGCTAAGGACCTGCATGAGGCCGGTGAGGAGTATGTGAAGTCCAACCCGACCGGCTCTGTGCTGGGTGCCTTGGGCGTTGGTATCATTATTGGGCTCTTGCTGGGTTCCGGTCGCCGTTAATTGGTGCTTTATTCTGCCTGTAATTCAATGAGCTTTTCGCTTTTCAGCAAACCTAAACGGTTCGCTGCGCTGCAGGAGCAGGGTGGCGAGGCCTTGGGGGGGGCGAAAGATACTGCCGTGCGCACGCTGGAACATGCCGGTGCGCTATGGCAGTTGTTGCAGATTGAGTTGCGGGAATATGCCGCACACCAGGTCAGACGGGTGGTGGCCATTGTCATCGGTGGTCTGCTATTGCTATTCGGGTATCTCTTGTTGTGCGCTTTTGCCTGTGTGGCTGCACATGCCTGGCTGGGGTCCTGGTTATTGGCAACAGGGCTGGTCTGTGTGTTGCATCTGGTGGTTGGAGCAGTGGTGTTGCTCTTAGGTGTTAAGTCTCAACCCGGTCCGGTCGCGCCGGTGACCAGGCAGGAACTCTCGAACGATTGGCAATGTCTCAAACTCTTGTTCAGCAAAGAAAACAACAAGTCCTGATGCGCGTCGCGCAGTCCCGGGTGGGGGCGCTGGAGTCAGCCGCCCGCGTTCAACACGGGGTGGGCGGTTGCCTGGACGCGCTGCATGTCTCCCGCCGGGCATTGCGATACAGTGCGATGGTTGGTGCCGGTATTGCCTGCGTGAAGGTGTTGCGCAGGGTGTTTGTTCCGGCATCGTCCCCCACAAAGGCTCCGGTGGCACCTGCTGCTGTTGCCCCGGTGAAGGAACCGGCTGCTCCTCCGGAGCCATCGCTTTCGGGTGGATTGCTGAAATATCTTGTTGCTCAACTCGTTACCTTGGTGGTATTGCCTTGGCTGCGGGATAATCTTACTGCGGTTCGGGTGCCTGCCAGGCTGGATTACTGGCGGCCATCCCGCATCTTCTTCCGCTGGGTCGGACTGGAGAAATAATTTATTGTGCGTTTTGTCCGTGTTGCTGCCTGTTAAGTGTTGTTATGAAAAAGGTATTCGTATCCGGGTCATTTAATGTGCTGCATGCCGGGCACATACGCTTTTTTTCCGAGGCTCGCGCGCTGGGGGACTATCTTGTTGTTTCGTTTCCTCCCGCGGATTTACTCTGGAAGCTGTACGATAAAAAATCAGTGCTGGAAGACTATGATAAGATGGCACTGCTGCGCTCACTGGCGATGGTGGATGAGGTGGTATTGTCTACCGATGAAGATGTGGAGCTGTCGTTTCTGTCTGCCTTCATGAAGGTGAGGCCGGATGTGCTGGCCGTTACGACGGACGACAGATACATGGCTGCTAAGCAGCGCCTTTGCGAGCAGACCGGTGCCCGGTTTGTCGTGCTGGATAAGACACAGCCGGATGGGCACTCAACGAGTAGCTCCGAGGTGGTGAGCCGTATCAAGGCGCCGCTGCATGTGCCGCTGCGAGTGGATTTTGCCGGCGGCTGGCTGGATGTGCCGGAGAATGCCATCCCCGGAGAATACGTTGTCAACTGCTCCGTGTCGCCAACGGTATCCCTGCGTGAGTGGAATTATCGCCAGGGCGCCGGCATGGGAGGCAGTGGCGGTTGGAGTGTGCTGAATGGCTGGGACCCCGTTCACTCCGAGCTTGGGTTGGGAGTAGGCTGGCAGGACCCCGCAGTCATAGCCGAGACCGGGGCTTGTGTGTGGTGTTCCGGGCCGCATCCTGTGCTGGATTTTAAGAATACCGGCGAGTTCCTGAAGGGCTGCATGGCTATATATGATACCTGTGTGAAGCACGATACGCCCGGTCTGGCTTCCAAAAAGCGTAATTTCGAGAAAATTGCCAAAGCTGCCCGTGTGGCTCGTCTGGGAGTGCAGGAAAAGGATATTACAGTGTTGGCTGTGGGGGTGCAGCTCAGTTACCAGTTGCAACTTGAAGAGGGAATGGAGCCACTGCCTGTTATAGGCGACTCTCTTGCCTGCAAATATTGCGGAGGTGGGCATGGCGGCTATGCGCTTTACCTGTATGATACGCCGGAGGCTCGCAAAGCGGCTCTGGATTCCTGTGAGTATCTGTACCCGATTGAGCCGTATTGTCGGACTTTTGGTAAGGATGAGCAGGTGCCCTGGGCTCCCGAATATCTTGAGCGTTTGGTGCGCCATAATGTGAAGAAGGATAATTTTTAACACGCTGATAAACTTTATACTATGGCTAAAGTGTTTGTATCCGGCTGTTTTGATGTGTTGCACAGTGGGCATATCGCCTTTCTGGAGGAGGCTGCCAGCTATGGGGATGTCTACGTGTCCCTCGGTTCGGACGAAACGGTGTGGCAGCTCAAAAAACGTAAAACAATGTATACCGAGCAGGAGCGAAAGTATATGCTGGAGGCTATCCGTTTTGTGAAAAAGGTGTACATTGGCCCGGATACCGGCAAGATACTGGACTTTGCGCCGCTTCTCGACGAGGTGAAGCCGGATATATTCTTTGTGAATGCTGATGGTACCAGCGATGAGAAAAAGGCGTTTGTTGAGTCGAAAGGCATTCGCTATGTTACCAGTTCTCGCGTGCCTCATGGTAATCTGCCGGTCAGGTCTACTACCAGTATACGCAATACAATCGGTAAATGAAGGAGTCTTACACAACATATAAGGTTGGAGAGCAGGGCGAGCGTCCGTGGGGGCGTTGGCAGGTGCTGGATTTGCAGTCTCATGTTGTTGTGAAAAAACTGCTGGTTGTGCCCGGTGGGCGTATTTCTTTGCAGCGACACAATCACAGGACGGAGCGCTGGATCGTGACCGAAGGCGTGGCTACGGTGCGCCTGGATGATGTCGTTACCCGTTTGAAGGTGGGGCAGTCCATCATGATACCCTGCGGTAGTTTGCATCGCCTGAGTAATGATGGGGATGTGAATCTTGCTCTGATAGAAATTCAGATAGGGGATTTTCTTTCGGAGGATGATATCGAGCGTTTTAAAGATGATTACGGTCGTGTAGAGTGATGGCGGAAGATAAGGCACAGAGCCCATTATGGGATTGCCTGGACGGCTGCGTGGTGATAAACCTCGATACCCGTCCGGAACGCTATGAGGCATTCATAGAGACTGTAGCGCCGGTGCTTCCTGCGTCAAAAATTCATCGTATCAGCGCTGTCAAGGGGCGGGAGTTACCGTCGTTCGGTAAGGCTCCCTGGTTTACGGAAGCTACCGGTAGCCGTGCCAATTACTGGGGTGGTGCCGGTGGATGTGTGCTCTCTCACCGGAATGCCATTGCCTATGCCAGGAGCAGAAACTGGCGGAATGTTCTCATTTTTGAAGATGATGCTACCCTGGAGAAGAATGCGGATGTGATTTCACTTTTGAAAAACACTTTCCCGTCTCTTAACAAGCCATATCTGCTATATCTCGGGTACAATAAGCCGTCTCCGTATGGCGTTTGTTGTGCAAATCATGGTGAGGCCGCTCTGTGGAAGACCGGTGGGGTTATTGCAGCACATGCCTACGTTGTATCTGCAGAATTGTATGATGCCCTGCTGGCGGTACTGCCGGCACAAGATGATGATGTATGGGGCTGGCTGGCCCGCTACAGAGCCATAGATGTTTTGTACCGCGACTATGTGCAGTATTGGCGCGGGGTAACGGTGTATGTGGTGTATCCCATTCTGTTTGTGCAGAACGACGCGTATTCCGATATTCTGATGGGTGCTCCGGAGGGGCCTGAGAGTGCCTGTTGGGAAGAGCCGCGGTCTGTATTATCGCCCAAAGGTATTGTCTATATCTGCTCGGCACCTGTTCGGCGCCTTAAAATATGGCTGAATTCCATCCGAACCCGTCGGCGTGCGCGGCGGAAGGGGTTGCCGGGTTATCGCAGGGAAAAGGAATAAATGCAGCTTATTGCCGGCTGGTATGACCAAAATGTGGATTTTTTCGCGTTCGCGTGAGGATTAAGCTTGCAATCCGTGCGATTTGGGGGCATAGTAAGGGCTCACTGAAATACTTATGTCTGAACAGAAAGAAAGAAAGACACTGGAACAACGCAATCAGGCCAGCGACCTGGAGCGCCTGCGCCACTCTTGCGCGCATGTTCTTGCCGCTGCCATCTGCCGCATTTGGCCCCAGGCCCAGCTCGCTGCCGGCCCCGCCATTGAAAACGGCTTCTATTACGACATTGAACTTGACCACAACATCTCCACTGCCGAGTTTGAGCTTATTGAGGCTGAGATGAAAAAAATCGTCAAGGAGAATCAGACATTTGAGCGAACTACCGTTACCCGTGCAGAGGCCATGGCTATGGCTCAGAGCGGCGAGCTTGGCTCTGTGGGGCCTCGCAACGTGGCTTCTAAGTTCAAGGTGGATCTGCTCAACCGTATTCCGGAGGATGAGGAGATTTCCATCTACCGCAATGGCGACTTTAC
This sequence comes from Akkermansia sp., assembly GCA_017415555.1. GTDB lineage: Bacteria > Verrucomicrobiota > Verrucomicrobiia > Verrucomicrobiales > Akkermansiaceae > Akkermansia. Next base: position 29,162 of record JAFQGF010000016.1, on the reverse strand, counting down.
CGACCTGTGCGCCGGCCCTCATGTGGGGCGTACCGGAAACTGCAAAGCCTTTAAGGTGATGAGTGTAGCCTCCGCGTACTACCAGGGCGATGCGAGCGGCCCTCGTCTGCAGCGCGTGTATGGCACCTGTTTTCCCAATCGTACCCAGCTGGATGAGCATCTCGCTCGTCTGGAGGAGGCTCGTAAGCGCGACCACCGTAAACTGGGGCGCGAGATGGGACTCTTCACCATCGACGAAATGGTGGGTCAGGGGCTTGTGCTCTGGAAGCCTAAGGGCTCTATCATCCGCCGAGAACTGCAGGATTTCATCACGGAAGAACTGGACCGCATCGGTTATTCCCAGGTGTTCACCCCCAATATCGGCAAGCTCGACCTGTACATGACTTCCGGCCACTGGGAGCACTACAAGGAGAGCCAGTTCCCACCCATTCCGGATCCGGATGACTTCAAGAAACTGCGCGATGAGAACGCCAGCTGCGCGGATCTCTTCAATGCAATGGATACGCGTACCATCATGGGCTTTATGCTCAAGCCCATGAATTGCCCGCACCACATCCGCATCTACTCCAGCGACCCTCACTCATACCGCGATCTTCCCGTGCGTCTTGCAGAGTTCGGTACCGTGTATCGCTGGGAGCAGAGTGGCGAGCTGGGCGGTATGACGCGTGTGCGTGGTTTTACTCAGGACGATGCTCACATTTTCTGCCGTCCGGACCAGATTAAGGACGAAGTGCAGCAGTGCATCGGTATTGTGAAGCACATTCTGGGTACCCTGCAGATGACGGATTACCGCGTGCGTCTTTCCCTGCGCGACAAGGATTACAGCGACCCCAAGTATGTGGGTACCATCGAGAATTGGAAGCTCGCAGAGCAGGCTTTGCGCGAGGTGCTTACCGAAAATGGGTTCGACTACATCGAGGCAGAGAACGAGGCCGCCTTCTATGGCCCCAAGATTGACTTTATCGTGCGCGATGTCATCGGCCGCGACTGGCAGTTGGGAACCGTGCAGGTGGACTACAACCTTCCCGAGCGCTTCGACTTGGCATATACCGGGGCAGATAACAAGCCGCACCGCCCGGTCATGATTCATCGTGCACCTTTCGGCTCCATGGAGCGCTTTACCGGTCTGCTTATTGAGCACTTTGCCGGTAAGTTCCCCACCTGGCTGGCGCCCGAGCAGGTTCGCGTGTTGCCTATCTCTGACAAGGTGGCAGATTTCGCGGAGCAGGTTCGCAAGGCACTTGCCGCTAAGGGCGTGCGCGTGAAGCTGGACGATGCTCCGGACAAGATTGGTGCCAAGATTCGCAATGCTCGCCTGGACCGCGTGCCCTACATGATTGTAGTGGGACAGCGTGAGGCCGAGGAAGGTAAGGTGTCTGTGCGCCATCGCGAGCTGGACGTCATCGGAACCATGGCGGTGGAAGAGTTTGTTGCCGCTGTAACGGATGAAATTGCTCAGCGCCTGATTAAGCCTGCATTGACCCCAGAACAGAAGGAGACACCCCAGCAATAAGCGCGTCACGATACATTTCCCGCGCAGGAGCGCCATTAGCCCTCCTGCGCGGAACAAAAACACCATACAATACCACAACCAAGTACTAACACACAAGTGCCAGCCCCACAGAAAAACACCAATCCTGCCAACAACCGCGGCAATCGCCGTGAGCAGAATAACAAAACTCCGCAGATTCGCGTCAATGACCGCATCCGCGCTCCGCGTGTACGAGTTGTCACCGCCAATGGCGACCAGCTCGGCGTTATGGCCACACGAGACGCACTCGCCCGTGCCAAGGAAATCGGCCTCGATCTTGTAGAGGTTGCCCCGAATGCAGACCCGCCTGTATGCCGACTTATCGACTACGGTAAATTCAAATACATGCAGGCCAAGATGCAGAAGAATAACAAGGCCAAAACTGTGCGCATGAAAGAGATTAAGCTGCGTATCGGTACGGATGTCAATGACTACAACGTCAAGATGGCGCGTACGGAGCAGTTCCTCGACCATGGGCACAAGGTTCGCTTCCAGTTGCGCTTCCGCGGTCGAGAGAATGCTCACCAGCAGCTGGGGCTTGAAGTGATGGCCAAGGTTGTGGAAGATATGAAGACTATGGGTAAGGTGGATCAGGCTGCCAAGTTGGCCGGCAACAGCGTTACCATGGTGCTTACGCCGCTTCCCGCAGGCCAGCGTGTGAAGAAGTTCAAGAAGTTCGAGGAGGATGACTTCGATGCCGACTCCGAAGAGTTCGATGCATCTGACGACGAATAAAGCACCCGCGTCATCAGGTTCTTAGTTTATATTACCGCAATCGGTTTATCCGGTTGCGGTAATGTGTTGAATTTGTCTTGCAAGTAGCGCGATTTTCCTTATAATACCTCGCAGCGCCATGCATTGCTCTGAAAGCTATTACCTGATTCGCAACAGCGAGACTTACGGCCCGTATACGGTGCCGGAGCTTCGGCGTATGCTGGACGCCGGGGAAGTAAAGGCCACGGATTATATATGGCAGGAGGGGATGTCCTCTCGCCTTCCGCTGGGAGCTTTGCCCGGAATTCTTGAGCATGCGGACGACCGACTGCCCGGGCTGCGCAGCTTTTCTCCGGCTGATTTTTTTTCCGAGGTATTTAAGCGCCATAGCACAAAGGATATCGAGGAGTGTTTCAGTGCCGGAACCTCGCGCACCACGCCATCGCTTTGTGAAGTGAGCACCGCCTGGCCGGCGCCGTGGATATTCTCGCGCATGATTCTGGTGTGTCTGGTGTTGTATTTTGGTTTCAACTGGGCATCCACCGAGTTCCAGAATCCCTTGCTGGTGCCGGCTCTGCTTTTTGTGGGGAATTTCGGCATACCTTTTTGCCTGTTTGTTTTGTTTTATGAGATGAATGTCCGGCGGGATGTCAGCATCTATTCTGCCGGCGTGATGATGATGACGGGCAGCATGCTATCGCTTATCTTTTCGCTAATACTTTTTGCCTTCTGGCAAGGGCAGAGCAGTATCTGGGCCGGGCCGATAGAGGAAACAGCTAAACTTTTTGCCGTGCTGCTGGTGGCGCACCGCATGTGTAATGGGCGCATCCTCACCGGGCTGCTGCTGGGGGCGGCTATAGGTGCCGGTTTTGCCGCGTTCGAGAGTGCCGGCTACACATTCATGCACTTGCGCCATCTGATTGTCTATTTCACAGCAGCGGATGTCCTGAGTAATTTTGACCCCTCAGCCGCAGCTCATGTCCTGCAGGTGGCAGAGCAGGGGCTCAGCCCGGATTTTGTGATGCAGTACAGAGCTCTTCTCACCGTTGCCGCCGGGCATACGCAGTGGACGGCGATAACGGCCGGCGCATATTGGCTGGTATGGAGCAGGCAGCAGAAAGAGGGTACACTAGCAAACCCCTTGTCGATTGTGAACTTCAATGTTCTGATGGATGTGCGCTTTCTGCGTGTAGCCATTATCCCCGTTCTGGTGCACATGTTCTGGAACAGTTCATTGTGCAACGCTTTTCCCATGCTCAAAATCCTGATATGTGCCACAGTCAGCTGGGCGGTAGTGTTGCGCTTGGTCGCCGCCGGATTGGGGCAGGTGCGGGCAGCCAAAGCTCTTATCTGATGGGTTTTACTACCCAGGTAACGACTCCGAAAAAGTCCGATTTTTCCGCCTCTGTCAGCGTGCGTGGGGCAAACTCCGGGTTTTCAGGCACGAGTTGTACAATCTGCCCCTGGTAGCGCAGGCGTTTGACGGTAAACTCTCCATCAATCGCGGCAATAATGATGTCGCCGTTTTGGGGCTCGCGGCTTCTGTCCACGACCAATATATCGCCATCCTCAATTCCGGCTCCTGTCATGCTTTGCCCTCTGGCTTTGACGTAATAGGTTGTTGCCGGGTGCTGTACGCAGAGCTGATTGAGATCCAGCATACTGTGGCTCTCTCCTTCTGCCGGGGACGGAAAGCCGGCAGCAACTCCTTCCTCAAAGTAGGGTTGTCCCAATAGTTCTTCTGTGAAAGAGGGGGCTTCCATGGAGCAGTAGGGCCGGGGGCGGCGGTCAGCGGTCATCCGCGAGAATGCTTTGCAGGTGCCGGTGGGCATAATGGAGGCGGGAACGCAGGGTACCCTCCGAGACCTTAAGCATTTTTGCAATTTCTCCGTAGTTCATGCCCATGATGTCGCAGAGTGTCACTACCTCTCTGTGGGCGGGGGAAAGCTGCTCCATAGCGGCTTTCAGTCGTTTTTTGAGGTCGTTCACATGAGCTCCGCGCATGGGGTCGGCTGCGAGGGCCGGGTCGGAGAGCTCATTGTTTTTCTCGTGGGGGTCACCATTTTCATCGTTGTCGATGCTGTAGGTGTTCATACGCTTGCGCTTGCGTATGAAGTTGCGGGCCTGATTGGCGGCAATGGTGTAGAGCCAGGTATAGAAGGCGCTGTTGCCATTAAAGTAGCGCAGGGAGTGATATGCCTTCAGGAAGGCTTCCTGAGCAATATCGTAGGCGTCCGCCTCAGAGTTGACCATCTGCATAATCATAACATGCAGGCGGCGACTGTGACGACGTACCAGCTCATCATAAGCCCGCGTGGTCCCTTCGAGCGTGAGCTTTATAAGGCTCTCGTCCGATAAGTCTTGCAATTTTGCAGGCTTTAGATTTTCGCTCATTGTTTTCTGATGGTGGGAAAAAGGGTTGGGGTAGTTTGGTGGTGGGGGTACCCGCCTGCTTTGCGCAGGCGGGTGTTATATTTGAGGGGGGAATCAGAGCTGGTAGTCGCGCTTGTCGCGGCTTTCGAACCAGTTGATGAAAGCATTGTTTACCACGGTATAGCCACCGGGGGTCGGGTAATCCCCGCTGAAATACCAGTCACCGCAGGGGCCTTCGATGGCATCCCGCAGGCCTTCCAGCGATTGGTAGATGACCTGTATGGTGCAGGGGCAATTATCCGGTGTGACCATGCGGGAAACCTCCGCTGTAATTTCGTCTGCCGAGAACGGCTCGTATATCTTCTTCACCGGATTGGTGCGCTCGGCGGGCGGCAGTGTAAGTTGGCGCTTGCACTCTTCGTACACATCGATGATGTGGGTGTACATGCCTCGCTTCTTCAGCAGGGTGATTGCTGCCTGGAAGGCAATGAACTTGCCCATTTCGCTCATATCGATGCCGTAGCAGTCCGGGTATCGAACCTGCGGAGCAGAGGAAACTATGACAATCTTGCGGGCATTAGTGCGGGCCAGCAGACGCAGAAGGCTCATCTTCAGCGTCGTTCCGCGCACAATCGAGTCGTCAATGGCTACCAGCACTTCGTCTTCGCTCACAGCGCCATAGGTGAGGTCATATACCATGGCAGCAAGCTGCTTGCGGCTGCTTTCCTCGGAGATGAAAGTGCGGAGCTTAATGTCTTTGTGGGCAATCTTTTCTGCGCGGGGCCAGCGGCGCAGGATGAGCTCGTTGATGAGCTCCTCGCTCATGGAGCCATCGCGATACGCCTTCACCATGGCTTCCGTTACCTTGTTGCGGCGGTAGGCTCGCAACCCCTCCAGCAGGCCGTAATAGGAGACCTCGGCCGTGTTGGGGATAAAGGTAATGGCGGCCTTGGAGAAATTGCCGTCCAGACTGGCCACTACCTGCTCTGTGAGATTGGCTCCCAGAGCTTTACGCTCGCGGTAGATGACCGGGTCGTTGCCTCGGGAGGTGTAGACGTCTTCGAAGCAGCAGGGGGTGGGCTTTTCCGGTTTGGTGTATTCCTTAATGGAGACGCTGCCGTCATATTTCACGACAATCATGTTGGCGGGGGCCAGCTCTTTGACCTCGTTCTCCTCCACTTCCATGACGCTCATCAGCGGTACTCGCTCGCTGGCCACAGCCAGGTATTCATCGGTGAGCACATAGTAGCAGTAGCGGATGCCGTGGGGGTCGCGCAGGCAGAAGAAGTCGCCATTGCCAACGCCACCCATAATGGTGTAGCCGCCGTCCCAGTCCTTGCTGGCCTTGCCGATTATGTCGAATAAATCCAGCTCTTCGGAGATGATATGGGGAATTTCCTGGCCATCCACGTTTCTGTCGCGGAGCTGGCGGTAGAGGTCGGTGTGAGCCTCGTCCAGATAGTAGCCCACCTCTTCCAGCAGGGTCTGCATATCTGTGCCGAACACAGGATGCTGACCTCGGGAAATCAGCTTCTGGTGCAGCTCGGAGATGTTGGTGATGCCCATGTTACCCTGCATCATGAGGGTACGGGTAGGCCAGTTGGTGCGGCGCATGTAGGGGTGGCAGATACCTTCCTCCATGGTGGCACCGCTGGTGCCGTAGAGCAAGTGCCCCATCAGCACCTCACCGCCGAAGTTGAAATTGTGCTTGTAGCTTTCGGCGTCTGTCCCCTTGATAAGACCATCATCACGCATGCGGCGCAGGGTGCGCTGTTGATTGGAGAAAATGTTGGTGACAGCGGAAGGCGAGGCATCGCGGGCACGGAAGATATAGGGTTCTCCCAGCGGCATGTTGAGCTTGATGCAGCCGATGCCGGCGCCATCCTGACCGCGGTTGTGCTGCTTTTCCATGAGCAGGAAAAGCTTGTTGAAAGCCCACTCCGGCGTGCCGTACTTCTCTGCAAAATAGGAGAGCGGCTTAAGCAGGCGAATTGCAGCGGACATAACGTTGTGGCGGTTTGTGTTTTACTTACGCACTTTCACATGGATGCCCTTACCCTCGCGCATGGTGCCGATGACGGTACCGCCGGGGCCTGCTGTACAGGCCTGCTCTACCTGCTCCGGTTTCACAATGGCTACCCAGCCAATACCCATGTTGAATGTGTGAAAACGATCCTCAGCATCCACAAAGGAGAGCACTTTCTGTACGGCTGCATTGTCCCAGTAGGGAATCTCCAGGTCGGCTCCCTTCTCGCCCAGGAAACGCTCCAGGTTCTCGGGCAGACCACCACCGGTGATGTGGGCGTAGGCCTTAGGCGTGATGCCAAGCTTACGCATATCGTACACCACATCGTGGTACAAACGCGTGGGTGCCAGCAGGCTGCGCAGTTCTTCCTCCGTAAGTAAATCGGGGTTCTGCTTCAGAATGCGGCGCACGAGGCTCCAGCCATTGGCGTGGAAGCCATCACTCGGGTAGCCGATGAGGACATCGCCCACTTCCACCTGAGAAGGATCAATCATCTGGCTCTTCTCGACACAGCCGATACTGAAGCCGGCCATTTCCACGAGGTTCTCCGGCACCACACCGGGCATTTCGGCAGTCTCGCCGCCGGCCAGAATGCAGTTGCAGCTTTCCAGATAGTCGCACATACCGGCCACCAGACGGGTAATGCGAGGCTTTTCAATTTCCAGATTGGAGATGCCCAGGTAGTCCAGGAATACGAGCGGATCGCCACCGGTGGTGAGAATGTCGTTCACATTCATGGCCACCAAATCCTTACCTGCGGTTTCGAGCATATCCAGGTCGAAAAGGATTTCGGTCTTGGTGCCCACGCCGTCAGTGCCGGTCACAATGACGGGTTCTTTGTAGGCAGAAAGGTCATAAGCCGCAGCAAACAGCCCGAAGGCGTTGCAGAGCTTGCGGTTTTTCTGCGTGCGCTTAACGTGCGCGCTGATGTCGTTCACGAAAGACTGTGCCTCGATTGTATCGACGCCGGATTGCTTGTATGTGAGATTGCCGGACATAAATTGAGTGATATCGCGTGGATTCGGGCGGATTATACTCTTTTTTTACGGGTTTGGCAAGCCGTATTTTCGGAGCCGCCCCCTATTTGTTCGGCAAGTGCGGTTGCATCGGGTGTCTGCCCATGTTGTGAGCAAGCTGTCTAGTGGCCTTTTGTGGTAGTTTAAGGTGAGTATGTTCTGTCACCGGGATTTTACATATTCCAGTTCCCGGCGCAGCAGTTTTCCCACGCGGTGCTTTGCCAGGTAAATTTGTGCCAGGGTGACGCCGAGTTTGAGTCGAACTTCTGTCGCCCTCATGCCGCGCAGGACGTAGTAGTCGAATATCTGGAACTGGCGGGGCGAGACCTGGGTTTTAACCCGCTCAGTAGCGGCTTTGAGGAGGTTGCTCTGCCATTCACTTTCCCAGAGCTCGCGGAATTGGTCGTCTCCGGGAGGCTCCTCGTTGCTGTTTTCTGTCAGGTGTCGGCTTCGTTTACGCAGGCAGTCGTGAATCCGCCATCGGATAATATGCCAAAGCCAGGCTTTGAAGGAGCCTTTTGCCGGGTCGTAGCGGTTTTCTTTTGTTTGTTTGGCAACAGTAAGAACCGTTTCCTGCACCGTGTCCCACGCTTCATCGTTGCTGAGCCCTGCTTTGGTGGCCACACTGTAGATGAGGCGCCAGTAGCTGCGGTAGAATTCGTCCCAACTTTTCTGGTCTTGCCAGTCGTGCAGGCGGGCAATCAGGCTGCGGCGGGTATGGGCAGCGTATTGTTCGGTATCGTAGTTGTCGGGGGATGGGGCGGGGGTGTTGGGCATTGCGTTGTGTTTTCTGGGCAGGTAAATGGCAAGTTACGAGGGGTGAATTTCGTTCGGGGAGAATGAGCCGGGGCTCACTTCCTGTCAGAAATGTCACTTGCCCGTCGTAACTTGCCGATATATCGGTTCGGCTCAGTTGGCGGCCACGGGGCTGCCGGACCGGGTGGTGTTGCAGAACTTGCTGGTGTACAGGCAGTCCAGTACGGTGGGGAGCCCTCGCTTCATGCCTTCCTTTGCCTTGCGGGTCAGGCGGGGCAGGGCGCGTTCATCCAGGCGGCGCATGCCGTAGAAGGTGCTGGCCAGCTGGCGGATGTTCTGCTCTATCCACTTATTGTTGAAGTCTGCGTTGCGAGCAGCGCGGCTCACATCCACGAGCGCCTGGTGAATGGCTCGGGCATTCGGCTCATTGTTGTCTGTGCTGCCCAGCACAAAGATATCGTGGAAGGTGATGGTCTTGTCGCTGCGGAATCCCTTGCGGATATTGCGCTCGTGCACGACCGCTCCTACCATGGTGCCATCGGAATAGGTCGCGTTGACAACGTAGACCCGGCTTTCTACTTTGTCGCCCAGCTGTTCGCGCAGGGTGTCGCGCGCCAGGCGGAAATCCTGCACGTCCTGAGGGGCTTGGTACAGGGTGGCACTAACCGGTGTAATGCTCTTGTTGCCCGGCAACTGCTGCGCTGCGCCCTGCAGCATTTCTGCCAGCTCCATTGCGCCGGGGTTGGTCGTTTTAAGGGGGACTTCGTATGTGGAGATGTAGTTGGCGATAATAGACTCTTTTCTGTTGACTAATTGCATTGTGCGTACACAGAAATTGCCGAGCCTTTCGCTCTGAGCATCCCACGTGACATCGCCGCCACCCACCCAGCCCTTCGGCAGAGTGTATGTCACGGCATTGGTTTTGTAGTGTTCATCCTGCAAAACTACTTTAGTCGCAGCGTATAAGCTGCTTGCCGTCATTAGTATGGCGGCAGCTGTCGCGGTGATTAGGGTTCTTGCACTCATGACGTCTGTATTCTGTCAGAATTGTTCTATATTGTCAATACTAAAGTAATCCTAAATTATTCTGCATTGACAAAAAAATATTTTTGTAGTATAAGGAGCGCGTTATGGCTGGTCTTATTATAGCGCCGAAGGCGCGCATTTTTCATGGTCACGATTGGGTATACGGCACTGAGGTGCGGACGGTTTTCGGGAATCCGGCTCCCGGGGATGTGGTGTTGCTCAAGGACCAGCGGGATCGCTATCTGGGGTCTGCCATGTACAATCCTCATTCGCAGATTGTGGCGCGCCGTTTTTCCCGCCGCAAGCAGGATCTGGACCGCGATTTCTTTGCACGTCGCATATCGCAGGCCATGATGTTGCGCGAGCGCTGGCTGCCCGGGGAAGAATTGATGCGTCTGGTGTGGAGCGAGAGTGATGGTCTGCCCGGGCTTATTGTAGACCGTTATCAGGATGTGCTTGTGGTGCAGACTCTCACCATTGCCATGTACCAGCGTCTGGGGCTTATTAAGGATATTCTGGGCGATTTGCTGCAGCCTCGCGCTATCATTGTGCGTAATGATTCACCCATGCTGGTGGCAGAGGGGATTGAGCCGCAGACATATGTGGCCGCCGGGGAAATGCCGACTCCGTTTGAGGCCACGGGACGTGGGCTGAAGTTTATGATAGACCTTTCCACTGGGCAGAAAACCGGTCTGTACCTGGACCAGTTGCAGAATTATGCAGATGTGGCCAGGTTTGCTCGCGGGCGCCGGGTGTTGGATTGCTTCTGCAACCAGGGCGGCTTCGCGCTGGCCTGCGCCAAAGCCGGCGCAGCCAGTGTAACGGCTGTGGATATTTCCGAGGAGGCCATAGCCTCCGTGCGTCGCAATGCCGCGCTCAATGGGGTGCAGGTGGAGGCTATTGCCGAGAATGCCTTCGATTTTCTGAAGCGCGAAAGTGATGCTGTACGGAGGGGCGAAGACCCCAAGTGGGACCTTATCATACTTGATCCGCCCAGTTTCACCCGCAACAAGAAGAGCCTGAGTGGTGCCATGCGTGGCTACAAGGAGATTCACCTGCGCGCTATGCAGATGCTGCCGGTGGGTGGCGTTCTTTCCACGTTCTGCTGTTCTCACCATGCCAGTGCCGGGGCATTTAAACAGACTATTGCAGAGGCGGCCGTGGATGGGCATTGCACACTGCGCCTGGTGGCCAATCATGGGCAGAGCCCCGACCATCCTGTGCTGCTCAATATTCCCGAGACGGAATATCTGAAGGGCTTTACCTTTGAGATGGTGCCCGGCCGTTGATTTACATGAGTATGAGGTTTGTAGCAGGATTTTGGCTGAGTTGTCTGCCTGTTTGTCTGTCTGAGGCTTCGGTACAGCCTGCTGATGCGGGCGCCCCTGCCGTGGCAGCTGTGGTGGCGAAGCCACGTGTGTTGACCTATGCCGGAGTGGGGACTGAGCCCGGCCAGGTGAGCCCGGCTGATTTTGAGCGCGAGATGCTCTACCTGAAGGAGTCCGGGGCTACGGTGCTCAATCCGGCGGAGTATCTGAATCCCGCCGGCGGGGAGGGCAAAGAACTGCCTCTGCATGCGCTGCTGCTCACGTTTACTGATGTGCAGCAGGAGGGCTTTCGTTTGCATGCTCTGCCGATATTGAAACGTTGCGGTTTTCCTTACATGGTGGTAACGGAGGAAGCCGCCATGGCCGATGGTGAGGGGGCGCGTGTGACGGATGATGCCAGTTTTGCGCGTGCTGTGAATTTCGGTTCACCATCGCAGGCTGCTGCCATTCTGGAGGATGTGAAGGCCTGTACCCCGGCGGTGAATAGCCTCCCGCAGAATGTGGTGCTGCCGGAGTTTACGGATGATGATGTCGCGGACGATACCGGCGAGGTTGTTGAGGTGGAAGAAAGGGGGGAGCCTTCTCCGGCCGCATCGGGAGTGTCTGCGTCGGCGGCGCCCATTGTTGCGGAGGGGGCGGCCTCCGCGTGGGAACCGGCGGAGCCTGATTTTCTGGACCCGACCCCCATTGAAGTCGTTTCGATTGAATCGCCAACTCCGCTTGTGGTGCCACCTTCGGAAACGGAGGCTGTGGTATCTGCCACTCCGGAGCCGGAAACGCCTGTTGTCTCGCCCGGGGCGGAGGTGGCGGGCAGTGTGCCAGTTGTGGAGCCTGCATGTGGGGTGCTGGGTAAACGCACGCCGGAGGGAGACTGGGTGACAACGCAGTTCAAACAGCCGCTTGTTCCCCGGGAGCAGACCCGGGTTTCTGTGCTGGGGTACCATAACTTCAGCAAAACTAAAGCCTGTACCGATATGCGTATGAGCACGGCTGATTTCTGCCGCCAGATGCAGTTCCTGAAAGATTCGGATATATGTGTTATCTCTATGCAGGATTTTCTTGAGTGGCGTTTTGGTACGCGTTGTCTGCCGGCTCGCTGTGTGCTGATAACGATAGATGATGGCTGGAAGAGTGTGTATACGGATGCTTATCCGGTGCTGAAGGCGTATGGCTATCCGTTTACGCTTTATCTCTACACCCGCTACATTGACGTGCAGGGGGATTCCATGACAACGGCTCAGATTAAGGAAATGCTGGCGCATGGTGCAACTGTCGGCAGCCATTCCAGTAATCACCTTTATCCCAGTAAGTGGAAGCGCTTTAAACAGGATTCTCCGGAATATGCGGCTCAGCTGGAAAAAGAGCTGCTCGCCTCCCGCGAGAAACTCGTGGAGAAGTTTGGTAACTGCTCCACCTATTGCTATCCGGGCGGGTACAATACACCCGCCATGCATGCAACACTGGCTGCATCTGAGTATCAGGCCGCTTTTACGGTGCTGGAGTCTAAGGTTACATGCGAAGAGTCGGCGTACCAGGTGCATCGCTACATGGTGTTCGGTACTCAGCACGAGATTTTCCGGCGTGCCGTAACCTTTGGAGGAACAGCGGATGTCGCCGCGACGCGTGCCGCTATCGCTGCTGCCGAGCAGCCGGCCCGGCAATTCTTCCCCGCTGCGTTTGATGGCTGCACCAATCGGGCACCGGCAGCTCCCGCCAAAAAGAAAACAAGCAGAAAAACAACGGCAAAGCCGGCGGCCGACACCGCTTCTCCCCAGATTGTCAAAGACCCGTCTTTGACGGCATCTCAGCCATCCGAGTCTTCGAATGTGTTGTGATGTTGATTTTTTAGCTTGCCTGTAACGCTTTGTGGTGTTAAGCTGACGAGTATGAAGAAACTCATACTCATTTTGGGTCTGTTGTGTGCGCTTTTACCATCAGCTTCTGCAGATGGGAGCAGGGATAAGTTGATAGATGGCTTGCTGGGGATTGGGGTGCGTGCGTTGCAGGCGGAGCAGGAGCGCCGGGCAGAGGCAGCTCTACAGCAGGAGGATACGGTGACAGAGGCTCCACAGGAGGCGGAGCCCGGAACGCCGCAGAAGCGCACATGGCGCCAACGCGGACGGGATATGCTGGGTAATCTGGTAACCGGTTCTGTGGATGGGCTGGGAGAAAAGCCGCTTTCTCAGGTATTGGCAGAGGCGGCAAAGAATGCCATGGACACCCTCATCAATGAGTACAAGGAGCAGTATAAACAGGAGGGGCGGGAGTATGCCAGGGAAGTGGGGGATAAGATTGTGGGACGCGTTCTCAAAGACCCTAAAATTGAGGGTACTCTCTATTCTCTCCAGGCACTCTGCTGGGGTGTTATTGCATACCTGACCCTGGTGACTCTGATTGTGGTATTCTGCCTGATGCACCTCAAACGCACGAACATGAAATTGCTGGCGGCGGTGGAGGAGCTTAAAGCCATTTATAAGGTTCAGAAAGAGAAAAAAGACTGAAAAAAAAGCCCTGCCGATTATTAGCTGGCAGGGCTTTCTGCAAAAAGTGGGGGGCTGCGCCGCTTATTGAGCCAGTGCACTGAGCAGCTTGCCGTGGATGCCGCCAAAGCCGCCATTGCTCATAACTAGCAAAACATCGCCGGGGTGGACATGCGTTACAACGTGTGTCACGATGTCATCAACGTTCTTGCCCAGGTAGCACTCGGTGCCTCTCTCTTCAATATCGCTGCAAAGTTTTTCCTCGTTCAGCCTTTCTTCCGGGCGCAGGCGCTTGTTGTTCTCTACGGGAGAAATGACGGCGAAATCTGCCGTGGCCAGAGCATCTGCCAGCTCGTTCTGGAACAGGTTGCGGATGGTGGTGTTGCTGCGCGGGTCGAACAGTACCCACAGGCGGCTCTTGGGGAAGCGCTGGCGCAGGCCTTCTACTGCCTGGCGTATGGCTGTGGGATGGTGTGCAAAGTCATCTACCACCGTTACCTCATTGACGGTTCCGCGCACCTCCTGGCGGCGGGCAACTCCTTCAAAGCTCAGGAAGCCGGCGCGAATCTGGTCGGGCATAAGCCCGGCATTACGGGCGGCGCAGGTTGCCATGGCGGCGTTGCGTATGTTGAAGTCGCCAATCATGGGCACGCTGTAGGTCTCCCCCTCCAGCGTGAAGCTGCTGCCGTCAGTACGGTGCTCAATGTCAGTAATGCGTAAATCGGCATTTTCGCCCATACCTACGCTTACCAATTTCACCATTTTGAGCTCTTCTGCCGCATGCGCGCGTACATCCTGGCAGTGGATGCAATCTGCATTGATGAACACCACTCCTGTGCGGGGGACGACGCGCAGAAGGCGCTTGAAGGAAAGCTTGATTTCCTCCACGTTGGCGTAGATGTCCGCATGATCCATCTCAATGTTGTTGATGATGACGACCTCCGGCAGGTAATGCAGGAATTTGGAGCGCTTATCGAAAAAGGCCGTGTCGTACTCATCGCCCTCCAGTACGCAGTAGTCGGAGTCCGTGAATCGCCCACCGCGCCCCAAGTTGCGGGCAATACCGCCAATCATGAAGCTGGGATTCAGTCCATTGGCCTCCATTAGCCAGGCCAGCATGCTGGTGGTGGTCGTTTTTCCATGTGTGCCTGTTACCACATAATTGTGCTTGCCCCACAGGAAGTGCTCTTTCATAGTTTCGGGCAGGCTCATGTAGCGCAGGTTGCGCTCCAGTACGGCCTCTACTTCCACATTGCCGCGGCTCATGGCGTTGCCAATCACTATCGTATCCGCCTCCGCCGGAATGTTATCCGGATTATAGCCCTGGAAAATCTGAATACCCTCACTCTCCAGGAATGTGGACATAGGGGGGTAGACGTTGGCATCTGTACCGGTAATGGTGTAACCCTTGCGGGCCATGGCAGATGCCACAGCACCCATCGCGGTGCCGCAGATTCCGAGGAAGTGGACGTGCTTCATAAACTTGTAGGTTGAGAATGAGAGGTGAGTTAGAGTAACGCATTCCCGGGCGTTTGGCAAGCGTTTTTTATGTTCGCTTGTATGCTCTTTTGTTATAGCTCGGTTTTCGCTTGACGTCGCAGATTCTATTCTGTATGATGTCAATGATGAAACTCCCTGTTGGCCAGATGCTTCCACTCCTTCTGCTTGCAGCCTGTACCTCACAGCCACAGCCGGAGCTTGCGAAAGAGGTTTTCATGGGTTCTCCCTGCGTGCAGGTGACATGGGCGGGCACTCCCGGTACGGTGAACGGTGTGACGCTGCGCCCGGGGCCGGAGGAATGGAGTCGGCGGAATCCGGTCGGTATTTACAAGGCTGATGGGGATGCATGTAGGGGAGAACTACTGATCATACCCTACACCCTGCATGGGGGGCATGGTACCACGGCGCAGTTGTATGCGGCTGTACATGTGTCACAGCCGTGGTTTGTGGGCTATGCCCGTGCGCAGATTACCGCCCCGCTGCACTACCGGCGGGGTATGTTGGCTCTTACGGCAGATTGTACCTTCGATGAGCAGATGCCGGAATATGGTGTGCTGAAAATGGCCGAGCAGCACCCCTTGGTTCTGGTGGATGCGGAGGGGGAACCCTATACTCGCTGCGAGTTCAAGCCCGCGGTTGAACCACACGGTACAGATTACCCCGGCGGTTATTTTCAGAATCGCCGCAAGGGGGCCGGCGAGTGGGATGGTCTGCTGCTGCTGAAGCCGGATTTTGGCGGCGAGTCCTCGTGCAAATGGTTTAACCTTGTGTGCGTGGAGCAGTCTGCTCCCCATGCCATGCCGGTGGTCAGCGTGCTGCAAGGTTTGCAGCGCAGGGGAAATAAGCTCACAGATGCCTCGGGGATGGTGCACTATATTATCAGCAAGGGGGCCTTACTCACTCCCTCCGGACGGAGCTTTGCGGAAATGGAGCTCTCGCCCCTTATCCCTGTTGCTCGTTCTGCTAATTCGCCTTAATAGTTGCTGAGAACTAAGTTGTAGGAGGTACTTAGAGCCCCTTTTAGTTTGGCTAAGTGGGTTCTGAAGTGCAAATCATCCGTATGGTTATATCGGGAATGTCGTGCTAGGGTGCATCTGTTGTTTTCACAGATTCGTTCTTTTTCAGCTTGATTCAGAGAGTCAAAGTTGAGAATGTGACGTCCTGCTGCTTCTGCAAGGCCAACGGGAACGGCGTTGCCGATTTGTTTGTATTTTGCTGCTGTGGTGCCTGCAAACTCCCATGTATCCGGGAACATCTGGATACGTGCATATTCTTCAACTGAAAGTGGGCGAATTTCGTCCGGATGGCATAATTCTGTAGCAGGCATTGTAGGGCAGGTTACTAGTGTGGGTGATGGTTTGTCCCATGCTAGGCGACGTAGAAACCCCGTTTTCCCGCCTTGCAATCCGAAGGCTTTTCCTAGAGCCGCTTTCTGCATCTCAAGGGGTAAGTTTTTCCAGTTTTGTCCCTCTGTCAGAAGTTTGTAGTACGGCTTTCTTTTATCGGGAATCTTGCCAGAGGTACACGAGGTAAGCCCTTGTACAGCCTCTCGCAGAGAAACCCATGGTTTTAGGCCGTTGTTTCCATGTTCGTTGTGTGTGGGTGGAATGTGAGGTAATCTATAACCCTCTCTGCTGCCTAAAATGATGACACGCTCGCGGTGTTGTGGAACGCCATAGTTTGCTGCATCATACAGAGTGAATGAATATGCGTACCCGAGTTTTTCTATCTCGTAAAGTAAATAGGCCAAGGCAGAACCTTTTTCGGCTGGGGTTTGGGGTAATTGAGCAGGATTGTACGTTGCAGACAAAAGCCCTCGTACATTTTCTATTAGAAAATATTTGGGTTGCATTTCTCCAACGAGGCTGATGAACTTCAGGAATACGTTCCCTCGTTCATCTTCCAAGCCTCTGCGTTTTCCGGCTGTGCTGAATGCTTGACAAGGCGGGCCTCCACAGAGCAGAAATAATTCTCCTTTTTTTAGTCCGGCTCGTTGCAATAGTTCATCCCCACTGTAGTTGCGAATATCATCCGATATAAGTGGTAAGCTGGGTTTGTTGCGACGAATTGTGGCGCACATGGCTTTCTCTATTTCGACAGCCAAACGTATGGAAAATCCTGCTTTTTCCAATCCATTGTCCAACCCCATGGCTCCAGAAAATGTGGAAATGGTGGGGTAAGGCGTTAGTGTCGTTGTTACCATGTTCAGGCTCTTCCCGAATTGAATTTGACAATTTTTTCCCAGTCTATGGAGCCATCTGCCCGACAGAAGGAATCAAAGAATTCCCGCACGAAAATATTTATTTTCATGTTATATTGTTTCTTGAAATCGTCATTCCTCGTTTTTGCATCTACTGCGAGAGGTTCTATGAGCTCTGTATACAATTCGGGTTCTCCGGATATGAACTCCCAGAAATCTTGTCCACAGTATTTGAAGTAGTCACCTTTGTCAGGGGATTTGTCCTTACCATAACAACATCCATTGACTGCTTCGACGCGGATGTTGCTGCGGCTGGTACGCAAGGTTTTCTTTGCTGATTTGAATTCGTCAATCAATCTCTTAATTTGGCTACTGTTGCCCCAATTGGGCCCCGATTTAATGGCAACTAAATAGTGGCACCCGTCTTTGTCAAATTCCAAATCTACACCTTTGGCGCTGGATTTTGTGCCACCATACACTTGTTGGCAGACATAGATGGCTAATCCTTCTAACCAGTCACCAAAAATAGTTTCTTCGCCCGAGCTCAGAAATGCATCAACAATTGTTCGAACAATGCATTCAGCGGTCTCTGTATCCTTTGCTCGAAACAGGTAGGGGTTCTTGTGCGCAAGAACCTTTTTTAGTTTCAGCTTGTTGAGATTGTTTATCCGAGCTTCATGAAACTCACTAATGTGAGACACGACATAAAGGCGGATTTTCTCGATGAGTTCGGTGTTCATACTTTCTTTCGACATGAGTATAGCGTATAGGTTGAAGTTATGCAAGCGTTTTTCTTGTGTCGAATTTCGTGGGGGATGAGCGTTCTCATGGCGCGTTTGCCCCGTCCTTCGTAGATTCCCTGTAAAACGCTCTGAATGTATCTGTAAATGCGGATTGTGTTAAATAGGTATAAAGGAAGAGGGGGATGGGGGTAAGGCGCGTTATGGCGGCTTTTTTGTGGCTTTCTGGCTTATGCTGACATAATATATAATTGACGCGCGCGTATACGCGCGTATAATGGCCGCCGTATGACTGAAAACACCACGGCTCCGGAGGATTCCGAACAGGTAGTCTCAACGGGAGCACAACAAGAGTACGGCGCGGCGCAGATTGACAAGCTGGAAGGCCTGGAGGCTGTCCGCAAGCGTCCCGGCATGTACATAGGCGATCCTGATGAGCGCGGCCTGCATCACTGCGTGTTCGAGGTGCTGGATAACTCTATTGACGAGCACCTGGCCGGCTATTGCAGCAAGATTATCATTCAGATTCACGAGGGCGGCACGATTTCTGTGATTGACAACGGCCGTGGTATTCCCGTGGATATTCACCCCAAGTTCGGCATTCCGGCTGTGGAGCTGGTGCTGACCAATCTGCACGCCGGTGGTAAGTTCGGGCAGGGGGCCTACAAATACTCCGGCGGTTTGCACGGTGTGGGTGCCAAGTGTGTGAATGCACTTTCCGATTTCTTCAAGGCAGAGGTTCGCCGCGCGGGCAAGCGCCACGTCATCACCTTCGAGCGCGGTAAGACTACGGAGAAGCTGCATGTGGTGGGTACATGCCCGGACAGCCAGACCGGCACGGCCATTACTTTCCTGCCGGATCCGACTATCTTTACCGACACAACGGAATTCAAGTTTGATCTGCTGGCCCGCCGCCTGCGCGAGCTGGCTTTCCTGAATCCCGGTCTGGTCATCGAACTGGTAGATGAACGCAGCGGGCAGGAGCGCACCGAAACGTTCTACTACGCCGATGGTATTCGCGAGTTCGTGAAGCAGTTGGGCGAAAACAAAACTCTCATCACCGCCGAGCCCATTGCCATGAGTGGTGTGCGCCACATTGAGGTGGAGTACGATGGCAAGACTATGGAGGACGATGTGATTGTGGATGTGGTAATGCAGTACAACGACAGCGACCGTTACCAGATTCAGTGCTATGCCAACTCCATTTTCAATGCCGACGGCGGTACGCATCTTTCCGGTTTCCGCAGTTCGCTGACCCGTGCCATCAATAATTACGCCAAGAGCAACAATCTGCTCAAGGATAAAGACCCCAGCCTGAATGGTGACGACGTGCGCGAAGGCCTGGTGGCTGTCATCAGCGTGAAGATGCCCAATCCCCGCTTCTCCTCCCAGACCAAGGACAAGCTGGTGAACACCGAAATCGAAGGTGTTGTGAGCAGTGTGGTCTATGAGGAGCTCAAGGAGTACTTTGAGGAGAATCCGCAGGTGGCCAGAACAATCATTGACCGCTGCCTCATTGCCTCTCGCGCCCGTGAAGCCGCCCGCAAGGCACGCGAAAGTGTTCGCAAGAGTGCCATGACCGTGGGTGGCGGGTTGCCCGGCAAGCTGGCCGACTGTTCCTGCCGCGACCCGCAGAAGACTGAGCTGTTCATTGTGGAGGGTGACTCCGCAGGTGGTTCTGCCAAGACTGCGCGCGACCGCCGCACACAGGCCATTCTTCCCCTCCGCGGTAAGATTCTGAACGTGGAGAAGGCCCGTCTGGACAAGGCTCTGGGCAGTGAGACGATTCAGAACATCATCACCGCCATTGGTGCCGGTATTGGTGATGGCGAGGGCGAGGGCTCCTTTGACTTGAGCAAGGTGCGCTACCAGAAAATCATTCTGATGGCAGATGCTGACGTGGACGGCTCCCACATCTGTACCCTGCTGCTCACCCTTTTCTGTCGCCACATGCCGCAGCTGGTGCGTGCCGGGTATCTGTACATTGCCCAGCCGCCGTTGTATCGCGTTGTGCATCGCAAGGTGGAGCAGTATGTGCAGGATGAGGTGGCTCTGAACCGCAAGCTTATTTCCCTGGGCGCCGGAGATGTGCACCTGCGCCGCACGGCCGATGGTTCAGAGTTGGATGCCGATTCTGTGATGGGCATTCTGGAAACTCTCATCAACTTGCAGAAGTATGAGGCGGCCGTGGCTCAGCATGGTGGCGAGTTCAAGAATCTTCTGCGTTTCCACCGCGAGCACGGCACCTTCCCCCAGTATCTGGTGAAGGTCCGTTGCGGTAACGATGAGGAGGTTCTCTACTTCCGTAGTATGGAGGAGCTTTCTGCTTATTCGGACGAGAATCGTGACCTCTTCCTCTTTGGTGAGCCCAGCGAGGAAGAATTGGCCGCTAATCCGCTGCCGGTGCGTGAAGGTCCCAGCCGCCGTGCTCTGCTGCACGAGCTGCACGAGGTGCAGGCCATTGTGCGTGTGCTTTCCCGCCTGGAGGAACTGGGGCTTCCCACCGATACCCTGCTGGCAGAAGATACACCCGCCTACGAGTTGTTCGAAGGCAACTCCACTACGCCGACCCCCATCTTCTATGTGCCGGAGATTCTGACCAAGGTGTTGGAAATCGGTGGTCGCAGTGTGCGTATCACCCGATTCAAAGGTCTGGGTGAAATGGACGCCAAGGACTTGTACGCCACTACCATGGACCCCGAGAAGCGCGAACTTCTCCGCGTGCGTCTGGATGATGACAACGCTGTACAGGCCGACAAGATGTTCACTATCCTTATGGGTGATCTGGTGGAACCCCGCCGCCGCTTTATTGAGGATAACGCCCTCAACGTCCGCAACCTCGACGTGTAAAACCATTAACCTTTCATTCTGATTATGAGCGAAACAAGAATTCGTCCCGTCGATGTGGCAGAGGAGGTCTCCCGCAGCTTCCTGGATTACTCCATGTCGGTGATTATCTCCCGCGCTTTGCCGGATGCCCGCGATGGCCTCAAACCCTCGCAGCGCCGCGTGCTTTATGCCATGCACGAGCTTGGTCTGGTGCCCAGCAAGGGCACGGTGAAGTGCGGCCGTATTGTGGGTGATACCATCGGTAAATACCACCCGCATGGTGACCAGTCTGCCTACGGCACGCTAGTGAACATGGCACAGCCCTGGTACATGCGCGATGTCCTGGTGCTGGGGCAGGGTAACTTCGGCTCCCCGGAAGGCGACCCCCCCGCCGCCTACCGATACACTGAGGCTAAGCTGAGCCATCTGGGGCTTGCCCTCATGGATGATCTGGATAAAGATACGGTGGATTTCCAGCCCAACTACGACAACAATTTCACGGAGCCGGTGGTGTTCCCCTCCGCTTTCCCGAACCTGCTGGTCAACGGTGGTACGGGTATTGCCGTGGGTATGGCTACCAACATGGCCCCGCACAACCTGGGCGAAGTGGTGGATGGTGTTTGTGCGTTTATTGATAACCCCCACATTACCAGCGAAGCTCTGCGCGCCTACATTAAGGGCCCGGACTTCCCCACAGGGGGCTATGTTCTGGGTTACAAGGGCATTGATAGCTATTTCCGCACCGGGCGCGGCAGTGTTCGTATGCGTGGCAAGGTGGAGGTGGTGACTAATGAGAATGGCCGCGAGTTCCTCCACGTTTCCGATGTACCCTATGGCGTGAACCGCGCCGTGTTGCAGGAACGCATTGCCGAGCTGGTGCGCGATAAGGTGATAACTGACATCGCCGGTATGCGCGACCTGACGGACTACATCGAAATTGAGCTTAAGCGCGATGCCCGCCCGCAGGTGGTCATCAACCAGCTCTACAAGCTCACCAGCCTGGATACATCCTTCGCGGTAAACATGCTGGCTATTCATGAGGGGCGCCCGAAGGTGCTCACTATGAAGGATGCTATCAACTTCTACGTTGAGCACCGTCGCGAGGTGGTGGTGCGCCGTACCAAGTTCCTGTTGCGTAAGGCAGAAGACCGTGCCGAGGTGTTGGAGGCATACCTTATTGCCCTGGCAAATCTCGATGAGTTTATCCGCATTATTCGTGATTCGAAGAACCGCGAGGATGCCCGTAATCGACTCCTGGCATTCCGTTTCCCGGTGGAACTTGCCAAAGGACTCGGCATTCTCATCCACAGCCAGCCTTCCGTGCAGGGGGATCAGTATGTGTTCACCGAGCGCCAGGTCAACGCCATTCTTGAACTCCGCCTTTACCAGCTCACTGCTCTGGAAAACGACAAGATTTCTGACGAGTACAAGAAGCTGCTGGAGCTTATCGAGGATTATCTGGATATCCTTGCCAACGAGAGCCGCGTGCTCGGTATCGTGAAGGATGAGCTGCGTACCATCAAGGAAAAATATGCCACTCCGCGTATGACTCACATCATCCCCTTCGAGGGTGATATGGCCATCGAGGATTTGATTCCCAATGATTCCATGATTGTGACTATCTCCCACAGCGGCTACATCAAGCGCACCAACTCCGATGAGTACCGCTTGCAGGCGCGTGGCGGCAAGGGAATCAAGGCTGCTACCACCAAGAGCAAGAAAGATGCCAACGATTATGTGGAGCACCTTTTTGCCGCGCAGAATCACGACTACATCATGTTCTTCACTAATACCGGGCGAGTGTATGTGGAGCGCGTGTATGAGATTGACGAGGCCGCCCGCAGTGCTCAGGGGCGTTCCATCAAGAATCTGCTGGATATGCAGGCAGAGGAGCGCATCGCGGCCATTCTGCGCCTGGAGCGTAAGGTGAGTGAGGATGGCAAGGATGTTACCTTCGCTGAGGGCTCCGGAAATGTGGTGTTTGCCACGAAGGATGGCACCGTTAAGAAGACCGCTCTTAACGACTTTGTGAACTATCGCAAGGCCGGTATCATCGCCATCAATCTGGAGGAGGGGAATTCTCTGGTGAATGCCGTGCTTACCACGGGAGAGCAGGACGTCATCATCGTCACCCATAATGGTATGAGTATCCGATTCTCGGAGAGCGATATGCGTACTCAGGGGCGTAATACCATCGGCGTGCGCGGTATCAAGCTGCGCGAGGGCGACTACGTGGTAGCCATGGCTGTGGTGCCGGAAGGCGAGACTGCCACAGAGGGTGATGACTCTGCTGAGGCTGCCGGAGAAACCCCGGCTGCGGCCCATTCGCTGCTCGTTGTTTCGGAAAATGGCCTTGGCAAGCGCACCAGGTTTGCCGAGTATCGTCTCCAGAGCCGTGGCGGCATTGGTATCAAGACGATGAACTGCACCGACAAGACCGGTCTGGTTGTTTCCGCTACCACTGTGACGGATGCCGATGAGCTCATGATTATGACTTCCGGTGGTCAGTCTGTCCGCATGAAGGTGGATTCCATCCGCGAGACAGGTCGTGCCACTCAGGGCGTGAAGCTCATTACCCTCAATGGTAAGGAAGCTATTCAGGAGATTACTCTGGTCATTCCCGACGATGAGGAGGATGATGACGCCTCGGAGAGCGCAGATTCATCTGCCCCCGAAAGCACGGAATCCCCGCAGGAGTAATTCTGCCGACAGAACATTCGACACCACAGCCGCCGCCTCTGATGAGGCGGCGGCTGTGGGTTTGGTACGCCGGCGGCATTGCTGCTCACCGAAGGGGTTGATACGGGGCTGGTGGAGTGGTCGTCTACTTTTCTGCTCCGGCAGCGCGGGCTTCCAGCGCTTTTTCCACCCCACGCCCGTAATCGGGGTGGCAGGCATAGCAGTGGTCTACGTGCCGGCGCTTGATGAAGAGTGGAACATTGTCGAGAGCCCGGGCGGTGTTTTCGAAGAGGAGTCGGCGCTTGCCGGCCGGCATGAGTTTGAAAAGGGCGCGTGGCTGGGCAAAGTAGTCGTCCGGAGTGTTGAGGAATGTATACCGCTCACCCATTCCGTCTACGGGGATGGGCGGTTCATTGTAGAGGGGTTGTTCACGCCATTCGCCGAAGCTATTGGGTTCGTAGGTCGGAGCGGCGCCTTTATTGTCATCAAAGCGCATACGCCCATCCTGATGGAAACTGTGGAACGGGCAACGTGGACGATTGATGGGCAGCATATCGTGGTTGACCCCGAGGCGATAGCGCTGGGCATCACCATAGGAAAAGAGTCGGCTCTGTAGCATTTTATCGGGGGAGAATCCAATGCCCGGCACAATGTTGGCAGGAGTAAATGCGGCCTGTTCCACCTCAGCAAAGTAGTTTTCCGGGTTGCGGTTGAGTTCCAATACGCCCACTTCCCTGAGAGGGAAGTCTCCATGGGGCCATACTTTGGTGAGGTCAAAGGGATTGAAGGGGAAAGCCTGAGCCTGTTTATCCGTCATGAGTTGTACACAGAGTGTCCATTTGGGAAAATTACCCTCTGCTATGGCGTTGAAGAGGTCGTGTCCGGCGCTGTCTGGGTCTTTGCCATTCAGGGTATCTGCTTCGGCATCACTGAGGCAGCGTATACCTTGTTGACTCACAAAATGGAACTTGCACCACACGCGCTCTCCCGCAGCGTTGATGAAGGAATAGGCGTGACTGCCAAAACCGTGCATGTGCCGAAAATCGCTGGGAATTCCCCGCTCGCTCATGGTGATGGTCACCTGATGAAAGCTTTCCGGCAGGCTCGTCCAGAAATCCCACTTGGCGGTATCGCTGCGGCGGCCTGTCTGAGGGTGTCGGTGCAGGGCGTGGTTGAGATCGGGGAACTTGAGTGGGTCACGAATGAAGAAAACGGGGGTGTTGTTGCCCACCAAATCCCAGTTGCCTTCGTCTGTGTAAAATTTCAGGGCAAAACCGCGGATATCGCGGTCGGCATCGGCGTATCCGCGCTCTCCCGCAGCCGTGGAAAAGCGGGCAAACACAGGCGTGACTTTGCCGACTTTGCTGAAAAGTGCTGCCTTTGTGTATGGCGTAATATCCTGGGTGACGGTGAATTTGCCGTGCGCACCCCAGCCTTTGGCGTGCATGCGGCGTTCGGGAAGAACTTCTCGATTCAGGTGTGCCATTTTTTCAAGATGCCACACATCTTGCAGCAGCATCGGCCCGCGTGGACCTGCTGTCATGCTGTTGGTATTGTCCGCTACCGGTGCTCCGGCGGCCGTGGTGAGTTTATGCGGGTCGCTCATAGTGGCACCAGCATAAGCCTACCCAATCTTTTTGGCAAGGTGTTAGTCTTAACTGTTTGCGGATTTTCTGCG
Organism: Akkermansia sp.; assembly: GCA_017415555.1. Taxonomy (GTDB): domain Bacteria; phylum Verrucomicrobiota; class Verrucomicrobiia; order Verrucomicrobiales; family Akkermansiaceae; genus Akkermansia. The sequence goes on along the minus strand of JAFQGF010000016.1, from coordinate 4,286 downwards.
GAACCCGCCGACACCGATGACCATGAGAGATAACAGAGCCAGCGCCCCCAGCGAAATGGCAATGCGCGCCGGATAGGGATTGTTCTTTTCTACTGCCAGGTTGTAATTATAGACGGCAGATTTTTCGTTGAATTTGATGTGGGTGGCATCCAGCGCAATACCGGGCAGCACAAAAACGTCTGTCAGGGGAGAAACTCCGTAGCTGAGGATAATTCTGGTGTTTTCCCCATCACACTCAATCGTGACGTTCAGGTCTTTGCCGGAGGTGCGGGGGGCAGGTGCCGTGCCTTGCTCGTTCAGGGTCCAGGTGACGGGCAGTTCCCCCTTGCGGGCAGTATAGGTGTAGGTGTTGTCTTCTGCGTGGAAGGTGCAGACTTTGTTGTTTGTAAGGATGTTGGAGGGCTCCATATTGAGTCCCCACCAGTAGCGGGACTGGTTTACCAGGTAATACATATTGTCCAGCTGGATGAGCTCTTTATTGGCCGGAGTTGCTGCAAATGTACAACTGAGCTTCCACGTGCATGTGGGGATATAATGAGCCTGTGCCAATTCCTGCTTCAGGCGGGTGTTGAAGTCTGCTCCGTTTTCTGCAAATGCGCAGGTGCCAAGCAGCACAAGAGCAGCAAGCGTGGTTTTCAATATTCTGGAAAGAGAGAGGAACATAAATGTTTATACCTTGCTGCCATTCTAGCAAAGGTTTGCCGAGTTGTCGAGCAGTTAAATGTATGAGTGTTGATAATTGAAAGAAAAAATCCCGCCCCCGTGTGTTTTTCGGGGGGGCGGGAGGGCATGATAGGTGCTTTGTATCAGGAAAGCGGTATGAGAGAGATGCCCCAGGACTGGTGCTCGCCGACGTATGGCTGCTCGATGATGAATGTGTTATCTCCTTCTTGCAGCTCGAACTCCACGGGCTCCTGTACCCACCATATTTCCTCCGGTGAGAGCGGTTTTTCGAAGTTCCAGGCGTTGCCGGTATGGCGGTTTTGCCCGGCCAGTTTGTATGTGCGCGGGGTTTTCTGCTCGATGCCGTTGAGCCAGATGCGCGTGCCGCACTGGGACCATTCTCCGTTTTTCGGTATCCCGGTCCAGCGCCGGTTGGAGCGAGCCGGGGCATCGAAGCCCAGCATGAACTTATGCTTGCCGGCTTTTTGGGCGTGGATGGTGGTAATAGCCCAGATTGTGCTGCCGGGTTTCGCCTTGGGGAATATGCCCAGGTAGCCGGTGTCCGGGCGTGTGCGGAAGTAGAGGTTGGCGCAATACGCCTTGACGGTCTTGCACTCATGTTGTCGCCCCTCTAGTATCTTCTGGCGGATTTCGGCTGCTCTGTTTGTCGGCAGCGGTTCAACGATGGTCCAGTTTACCCCGGACTCGTACCACATGGGGAAAGATTCTTCGGTAAACTGAGCACGGTGCAAGGCTTGCATGCGCTTCTCGAAGAGGGAGTATGCACGGCCGGCCGTGGTGCAGGGGGCTGCCATTTCCAGGGGCAAGTGGTCACCATCTGCGCCGCCGCCATTCCAGCTACGCTCGGCCATGGCCATGATGCCGGGCCACATGGTGCACATGCCGGGGATGTATTCTTTGTTATCGACCTTACCATCCGGCCAGATGCAGATGATGGTACCCAGTTTTTTCTCATCGCCCTGCGCGGAGCCGCAGGGGCGCATGAAGAAGTATCTGCGTACCAGAAGAGCCGGATCCAGCAGGTTGGCATATCCCATGGTGGAGTCGAAAGCCTTGCGTTTAAGGCGCTCCGGGCGGATGGATTTTGCTACCATGTCGGCTCCTTCGCCCCATCGTTGTTCGATGGAGCTTTCTCCAACGGGTAAGTCGCGAGAACTGGCCCACTGCATGGGGGTGCGGTTGTGGCTTTGCAGCTTCTTAGTCACAAAATCCACGAATTGCGCGGCATTGGGAATACGAACTTCATCGGCACCGAAGTGCAGAATGGGGCATATGTCGGCAGGTATCTCGTTGCAAAACTCATCGAGAAGTTCACCCACGATTTTCATGCCCTGCGGCGTGTGCATCTTGAAGCCGAATGCGCGATCGAAATAGGCACTGTGCCCGGGCATATCCAGTTCCGGAATGATGGTGATATTGCGCGCGGCTGCGTAGGCAAAAACCTCCCGAATCTGCTCATAGCTGTATGTATCGTGCTTATCCCGCGTACGGTAGCGTGGGTCGTTGAGCTGTGGGTAGCATTTGCATTCCACATGCCAGGCCGGGTAATCCGTCAGGTGCCAATGGAAGAGGTTCACCTTGAGCTGGGCGGCAAGAGAAAGCTCTTTTTTGAGGCGTTCCACACTGCGGAAGTTGCGTCCGCAGTCTTGCATGAAACCCCGGTACCGGAAGGCCGGCCAGTCTTCTATGCGGCAGTAGGGCAGTTTACCATTGCCTGTGACAAGCATCTGGCGCAGGGTCTGGAAGCCTTGGAGCAATCCGGCCTCCGTTGCGGCAGAAATGGCGACGCCCTTTGGGTCGATATTCAGGTGGTAGCCTTCTGCTGCTTTGTCCGGAGGCAGAAGGTCGGGCTGTAGGTTACATTTTACATCAAAATACGACTTGCCGTCTTTTTGGCCCTGCATATATTCCTGCAGAGCCGTCTGTACCATGCTGACGATATCTCCGGTGAGGCGTGGCGTCTTCTCCTGTACATCCAGTGTGCCGCCCGTCCACTCTGCTTTCCTGGGGAACGGAATCAGGGCAACCTGCGCCGATTCTTCCACGGAAAGGTCGTGCGGGGAATCCCAGGTGCCGGGCGTTGGAGCATTGGCGGCTTGCATTGCCGGGGCGGCCATGAAACACAGAAGGCCGCATAGTGTCAGAAGTGTATTCCGTATCATACTTCTACCTACTACCCTAAAATCGGGATAAAGTCAAGTTGAAAACAATATGCTCACCCGAGATATGAGTACCCGGCAAATAGCCTTGTTCCGACAGCTTTTTCCAAACGCGTTTTCTCTGTAATATGGAATAAAAACGCTTGCTAAATACGGCATTCGGTTGTATGCTTTCGCCGTGAACGTGTTTTCCACCTGCTGGAACAGCTCCCGCCATAAGGATGGCGGAGCAATGTGCGATGAGATTCGAGAGTTGGGGTTCGAGGCTATCGAAGCCTCCCATGGACTGTTTCTTTCTCTTATGCCCGGTCTGATGCAGGCGGTGGATGAAAAACGCATCCGCGTGGTGGGGGTTCACAATTTCTGCCCGGCGCCCATAGATGTGCAGGGGGATGCGCCGGATGCCTTTCGCTTTACCTCGCACCGGCCGGAGGAGCGCGAACGTGCTCTGCGCCTGAGTATGGAAACGCTGATGGTTGCGGCACGGCTGGAGGCGCGTTATGTTGTCCTGCATTTGGGAGAGGTGGAGCTTTTTCGCGGGCATGAGTGTACTCGAACGCTGCAACGTATGGTGCGCCGGGGCTTGTGGGGCTCGAAGGAGTATGCTCGGTTGAAGGGTGAATACGTGAGACGCCGCGCAAAGTTGGCTCCGGTGTACTATGAGCGTGCTCGGGAGGCCTTGTATAGGCTTGCGGACAAAGCCCGGGAGCTCAATCTCGTGCTGGGTGTGGAGGGGCGCAGCCACTTTGAGCAGATGCCCGGTGAGTGGGAAATGCCGCAGTTGATGGCTGAGTTCGCAGATAACCCGCATGTACGTTACTGGCACGATTTTGGTCACATTCAGCGCAAACATAATCTCCTGCTGCTCAATCATGACCAGTACCTGCGCAGCCTGAAGCCGTACCTGTATGGGGCTCATGTGAATGATGTGCAGTGGCCGCAGAGAGACCACCGGGCTCCTTTTCAGGGGGGGGATGTGGATTTTGCGGCTCTGCTGCCGCGGTATTTTACCCAGGCCATGCCGCTTACCTGGGAGCTATCCTCCTCCGTGAGTCGTGAGGCTATTCTGGCGGCAAAAGTACGCTGGGAAGAATTGTGCCAGAGCCTTCCGTCTGAATGATAGTTGTGTGCTCATAGCGAGAGTTTTGTTTTTTGGGGCTGTTTCAAATCTGCTGGTAAAAATAGGTAAAATATGCGCTGGCTCAATGAAACTCTAGAGATTCATTAGCCCGGTAAATTGGAAGTTGTCGGGCGAGCGAAGCGGAATTTGTGAGCCTCGCCGTATGGCGAGGCGGCATAAAGTAGCCACGGGTGGAGTGAGCAACGCGAACGAAACCCGTGGGAAAGGCAAAAAAACAAAGAGAACCCCACCGGATGGTGGGGTGGCATAAAGCGACGCTACATATTGAAGCCTGGGCATTATGCCACCCCTCCTTACGTCGG
>JAFQGF010000015.1 GCA_017415555.1 Akkermansia sp. | reverse complement strand
GTTTCTCGTTTATGAGCTTCTTATATCGCCTAAAGGAATTAATAACAAAGCGTATAGCACGAGAGAAGTTTTCAGCAGCATTTTCTGCTCGTTTCTGACTATGATCTTCACCAAAAGACACATCTAAACACCAGTGCAGCTTATTTTCTACGTCCCAATGCAGCCGTATGTATTCTCCAATTTTTGCTGCTGAAACACGTTTCAAACTTGTAATATAGTAACGAACTTCGGTGTGTTCCGTTTCCTTTTTCTTATCATAACGTGTTGAGTCTATTCTTATGACAGATGACAAGCCTACCCATAATCCTGTAATAGTATGAATATCTCGATAAACTCGAACTGTGCGTTTTTCAATTCTCCCATGTCCACAATCTATTTCTGAGCTATAAGCCGAAGCAGGTGTGAGTTTTGTTGTATCGATAGCTTCATCCTTGAGCTTTCCTTGATTTCCCTTTAACGCAATAATATAATCCCCTTTTTTCTCGAGGATTTTATTGACGATATCTTTTTGACATCCCATAGCATATATGGTAATGATGCTACCCTCAATATCCAAATTATCAAGTAGTTGGGGAATTGCCTTAATTTCATTTGTCTTTTCATCAACCTTAAGCTGACCGAGTACTAAGTCTGCTTCATGAGACCATGCACTTATCATATGGACATACTTATGAGAACCTGGAGAATCACTTCCCTTAACGCTCTTTCCATCAATGCTTATAACGCCCTTTGGAGACATTTGAAAAACCTCTCTTACCCATCGCTGTAAACAATCTTCTAACTTGATAGGATCAATCAGAGAAAACACTCTGTTGAAGGTGTCATGTGAGGGGATTCCATTTGGCAATTCCAAAAACTCTCGAAGCCATTTTTCGCGCATTCTGCCAAACAGCGCAATACCGTCCCAAGTTGTAACGCCGTTCATGATGGCTAAAATAGTTATGATTATAATATCTATAAGTTTGTGTTTTAAATTAAAACCATCTCTAGTATCTTCGATGCAGGATATGTAATTAATGAGTTTTTCCATGCGCATATTATAACACATATGAGCGTTGTACGCAATACTAATATATTATATTAAATGTTATTATTTATGTTTAATATTTTAAGAAATACACAATCAACAAATAAGATATATTCGATTAATTTTGTATGACAAAATCCCAATGCGTTTGCCCTGCAATACCTGTAGATTTCGACTGCCTGGCCATGCAGGTAGCCGTGGCTGCCATCCTCATGCTTGTGGGGCAAGAAAAGCGTGAAGGCGGCGGAGTAAGGTATCAGCATTCCGAATGCTGAGGCAAGCAAAAAGCTGAAATTTATTAAAAATTATTTACTTGCGGACATGGATATTGTTTATAAAAGTCTGCTTCAGGAGTGAAGCGTGAATCTAACGTATTCATGTTTCTATTTTTCTCACAACTCCAGCATTCGGAATGCTGTATACTATGCCTGTCGGCTCAGGACAGGTGTCGGCATGACCCATCGCGCGAGGGCGCGTGCGCACCTGGCAGAGTCGTCTCTAAGTACAAAAAACACAATCTTACAATCATGAAAAAGACTTTTATAGCTCTTTTGGAGCTGGCACTCAAGACGTTTTCTTTGAGGGATGCCGTTTCCTCGCTTTTGGTGGTTCTGACATTTATTTGCGTTGCGTATACGGTGACTATATGACACCACCTCCTCCTCATTTGCAGAGAGGTGGGCATATGGCAACTTCTTACCAATTGGTTGACATGGATGAGAGTAGCAATGATTAAGAAAATTCATTATTGTTGGTTTGGGGGAGAGAAACCTGATGCAGTGAAGCGCAATGTAGAGCGTTGGGCTCAGTTAAATCCTGATTTCGAAATTTGTGAGTGGAATGAGTCGAATACAGATATTTTTACCAGTAAATTGGGGCGCGAGGCTGTTCGTTTGGGTAAGTGGGCTTTTGTTGCAGATATTGTACGATTGGAAAAACTGGTAACGTTAGGTGGTTATTATCTTGATTCTGATGTGGAACTATTACGCCCACTTAATGTGCTCGGAGATAAATTGGAGTTAGGCTATATATACGATTGTGCATTGGGTACAGCTGTTATGTATGCTCCACCTGCCCATCCATACATGTGCGAAATTCTCCATTCATACCAATATTTGTATCCAGATAAGTGGATTGTCAATAATACTATATTTACAGCCTATTTTGTTAATCGTGTGTCTGGATTTTTACTCAATGGTAGAGCTTGGGAGAACGAACTTTGTCGCCTCTATCCTAAAGAGTTTTTTGAACAACCTTCATTCATACGTTCCCGAGGGGTGAGTATTCATCACTGCTGTGGCTCATGGAAAAAAGAATTCAATAGAACATTTCATTTCAGCGCAGGAATGGGCATGTTGGCTCATTTGATTAAATGGGCTTCTCGGAAGCGTAGAACTAGGTTGACAGCCCGCAATAATGAGTTTACACCCTGCTATAGAGCTGCTATGCAGGGAAAAAGTCTGCCTTTTGATATTACCGGCATTTACACGATTGATAATCCATATTCATAGAAATAAACTTGCTGTTATATGTCGCTGTCTCCACTTATATCGACAATAACAATCCAATCGCCATACTGTCAAGGAAGACAGTATGGCGATTATTAATTGGCTCAGATGGCTAGTGGTTTAAAGCTTGGCGTAAGCCTGTTGCTGCTCGCCGGGCAGGGTAGTCTCGTAGGAGATGCCGATGGCGTCTCGGGCGGCCTCGGGGGAGGGGTAGATGCCGGCGCCTGCCATGGCGTACAGGGCTGCACCCAGCACGGTGCTTTCGGATACCGTAGATACCAGAATGGGCAGACCGAGAATGTCGGCTCTCATCTGAGTCCATATCTTATTGCGGGCACCGCCGCCTACCAGCAGAAGCTCGGTGGCTTTGAATCCGCCTACTTTTTCCAATTTTTCCAGACGGCTCTTGAGACGGTAGGTAAGGGCTTCCATGGCCGCGCGATAGATGTGGCCTCGTGTGCGGCCGAGGATGAGTCCCTCAATGCTGCCGGGAACAGCGTCGCTGGGCAGGAAATTCGGAATGAGCTTCACTCCATCGCTGCCGGGTGGAATTGCGGCGGCCTCGGCATCCATCGTGTCGTAGTTTTCACCGTTGTAGCAGGTTGCCTTCACCCACTCGATGATGCCGCTGGCAATCCACTGCAATCCGGGATTGAGAAGACCTTGCTTGCTGTCGTATTCAACAGTGGCTCCGGCTGCGTAGTCCTCGGGCTCCAGTTTGGCCTTTGCTGTACGGAGCATCAGGATTTCCCAGGTGCCGCTGGAAAGGAAGGGCTGGTTTTCCTTCACGCCGCTGCCGAAGAGGGCAAACTGTGTGTCGTGTCCCGTGGAAATAACAGGTGCGGAGCAGGGGAGCCCCAGCAGTTCACAGGCAGAGGGGGTGAGATTGCCAATGACATCGCCGGCATTTACCATGGGCGGGAAGAGGCTCTTGCGGATGCCCAGCGTACCCAGGATTTCCTCACTCCAGTCTCCGGTTGCCAGGTCGGTCATCTGGGATGTGCCGGCCATGGTACGGTCGGTTGCCATTACCCCAGTGAGGCGGTAGGCCAGAATGTTGGAAATGAAAAGCCAGGCATGTGCCTGCTCCAGCAATTCAGGGCGATTCTCCTTCAGCCAGATGAGCTTGTAAATCGTGTTGAAGGCAAATTCACCTACGCCGGATACCTCATTGAGGCGGTTCTGGGACAGGTATTTACCCACTTGTTTCATTACTTCGGCCGTGCGCGGGCACTTCCATGAGATGACGGGGTAGAGAAGCTTCCCTTCTGTATCTACAAGTGCACCATCCACTCCGAATGTGGTGATGGTAACGCCCTTCACCTGCGTTGCATCCACTTCCGGCAGTATCTTGCGGGCACATTCGGCCAGCTGGTTCAGGATGCGGTCGGCATTCCATACATGGTAATCCGGATTTTCGCTTCCGGCATCGGTGGAGTTCGGTTGGCTTGCCTTTGCAATCAGCCGGCCTTTGTCGTCCACAAGGATGGCGCGCACATTTGTGGCACCGCAGTCTAAGCAGAGTATGTATGACATGTGGTATAAATAGACAAGCTGCCGGGATTTCTCCCGACAGCTTGCGGTATACTGTGATTAATACTTGCCGTAGATGGGGCCGAAGTTGGCGCAGGCGCGGAAGTCTGCACCTTCGGGATCGGCTGTGCCGAACAAATCCCAGGCCGCCGGGCGGTATACCTTGTCCTCAGGTACGTTGTGGGCGTATACGGGGATGCGGAGCATGGAGGCCAGGGTGATGATGTCTGCACCGATGTGACCATAGGTCCAGGCACCGTGATTGGCACCCATGTTGGCCATGACGGTGTATACGTCCTTAAAGCCGCCCTTGCCGGTAAGGCGCGGGGCAAACCAGGTGGTGGGCCAACCCGGGTCGGTGCGTTGGTCGAGCTTGTCGTTTACATCCTGCGGCAGGTCGCAGGTCCATCCTTCCACGATGGTGAGCACGGGCCCCTGACCCTTCACCAGATTCATGCGAATCATGGTAACGGGTACATTACCCTTGGAAACGAAGTGCAGGGAGTAGCCACCGCCGCGGAAGTACTCGCGGTTGGCCGGGCACCACTCGGAGGCACCCATCATGGCCTCAATGTCGGCTTGTGTGGTCTCACCGGTCTTCTTCATGATGGGGGTGCCATCGGGGGCGGTGGAGTGCATGTTGCCGTCCAGAGCCGTAGAGCCGGAGTTGATGAGGTGCATGATGCCGTCCTTGGCCAGCCCCTCCATGGTGTAGCCGGTCACACGCTTCACAGCAGCGGGGCTCCAGTAGGTGCGGATGTCGGAGAAACAGGCGGCGCGGCCTGTGAGCTGGTGCAGCAAGAGCATGCACACGCCGTTCATGGCGTCGTTTTCCGTGGCAAAGGGGATTGCCTCACGCGGGCCGTTCCAGTCGAAGGTGCTGTTGAGCAGAGACTCAGCCATATCACCATTGGGGTAGAAGTCCGTCCAGTGACGCTGACCCTGGAAACCACCGCAGATGGCGTTGAAGCCCAGGCCTTCTTCCTCGCGGTCGATGGTCTTGAGGTAGGGGTTGCCATGCATCATATCGCGGAAGATGATGGTCATCAGGATGCTCTCGCGCAGGGTGCGCTCCTTCTCTTCGGCAGAGAGTACAAGGTCGGGGCGGTTGCGGTCCGGGCCGATCTTCACATACTTCTTGGCCCATTCCATGGCGAGGTCGAACTCAGCCTTGTCGTAGATGCCCAGCTCCATGCGGCGACGCACTTCTGTCATATCCACCGGCTGCACGCGCATGCCGAGATAGGCTTCCCAGAAGGAGTGGTCGAGGATAGAACCTGCGATACCCATGGAGCAACCACCGATGGAGAGGTAGCCCTTGCCACGCAGTGTTGCTACTGTCAGACCGGCGCGAGCAAAGCGCAGAATCTTTTCTGCCACATCCTCAGGGATGCTGGTATCGTCGGCGTCCTGCACATCATGGCCGTAGATAGAGAATGCGGGCACTCCTTTCTGTGCATAGCCGGCAAGAGCTGCGGCCAGGTACACGGCGCCGGGACGCTCGGTGCCGTTGAAGCCCCAGATGGCCTTGGGGGTGGAGGCATCGGTCTCGAAGGTTTCGGTAATGTAGCACCAGCAGGGAGTCACGATGAGAGAGCACCCTACGTTGTTTTCTGCAAATTTTTGGTTGCAGGCGGCTGCTTCAGCCGGCCCACCGATGGTGGTGTCGGCAATGATGCACTTTACTGGCTGGCCGTTAGCGTGGGTCACATTGGCCTCAATGAGAGCTGCTGCGGCCTTTGCCATGTTCATGGTCTGATCCTCCAAGGATTCACGAACGCCGAGGCGGCGGCCGTCAATCGTAGGACGAATCCCGATGGTTGGTAATGTATCGTACTTCATATATGTTAGTGGTGGTAAATGTTTGTTACTTGTTGTTGGAAGGAAGTGTGGGCTTGCGGAAGATGAGGCTGTATGCCAGCACTACCGCGAAGCAGATGGCCGGAACAATGAAGGAGGCTCGTACTGCGGCGTGAGAAGTGCCCCACTGGGTGTCCCAGGTGTTGTCGAATGCAGCGGTGAGCACCAGCCAGCTGCTCTCGGAATCGCCGATGATGCCGGCCATCCAGGGGGTGATGAGTGCACCGCCCAGAATTGCCATAATGAGTCCGGCTGCCCCAAGTTTCACATCGCGGGGGCTCAGTCCGCCCAGTGCAATGCCATAGATGGTCGGGAACATGAGGCTCATGCAGCCGGACATAGCAATGAGGCAGAGGACGTTTCCGGAGAATGCCAATCCACCGATGCTGAAGAGAACTGTGCTTGGCAGGTAGATAGTGCCGGCGCATGTGGCAATTGCGCCAAGGGCAAACAGACTCATCATGCTGGCAGGGTTGAACTTCTTCATGTAATATGTGGCAACCCAGCGGCATACAATGAAGAGAACAAGGGAGATGAGGTAATAGCTGGCGGCATCAGCAGGGGTGACTCCCAGCTCCTTGCAGCAATACACGTTCAGGTAGGTCCAGGCTGCAATCTGCACTCCTACATAGAAGAACTGGGCAATCACGCCGCACCAGTAGCGCGGCTGGCTCAGCAGGGAGAACAGCATGGCGCGGTAGTCGCCTACCAGGTACAGGTAGAGTATAGGACAAAGCGTACCGCAGAGAACCCAGGTCACTTTATCCATGTCCGGGAACAGGAAATAAAGCACGACCAGCGGAACAATGGCAAACAGGGCCGCAATCAGTACGCGCAGTCCGCTGCCGCTGCCCTCACCCTCGGTCTGTGCATCGGCTGCAGTGCCCTGGGTGTCCTTCACGCGCAGGAAGAACAGCCAAATGAGGAGAGCTATGCCGCAAAGCCCCACGTAAGGAGCGCATACCCAGAAGAGCTCTTGGTGTACAATTCCTTGAAGCTGTTCAGCGGGCATGGCTGCGCGCTCATCTGCGGTGGCGGGGTTCAGGTTGCTGAGAATGAGCTGCTGGGCCAGAAGAATACCGCAGATGGAGCCTACAGGATTGAAAGCCTGGGCAAAATTGAGACGGCGCACGGCTGTCTGCTCCGGCCCTAGGGAAATGACGTACGGGTTACAGGTGGTTTCCAGTACGGAGCAGCCGCAGGCTACCACGAAAATAGCGATGAAGTAAAGCTCAAAACTCTGATTGATGCAGGCGGGGATGTATGTCAGGGCGCCGACAATGTACACTCCCAAGCCAATCAAGACGCCCTTCTTGTATGAGAATTCCTCAATGAGAATAGAAGCAAATATAGCCAGCACAGCATAGGCGCCATAGAAGGCAACCTGTACCAGAGCAGCCTGCTCCTGGGGAATGGTAAATATGTTCTTAAACGCCGGTACCAGATTATCGGTCATGTTGTTCAACAGGCCCCAGAGCGCAAAACAACTCACGAGCATGAAGAAAATTGAGCGAAAACGACGCGGCACAACAGGTGTTATGTCTCCTTTAGCATACTTGCTCATGTTGTAAAGCATAGCATTTTACCTCGCCATGTCAAGCCGGAAGTAGCAGATAGAAGTGTAAAAAGTGTAACCTATCGCATGTAAACCTGCTCTTCCGGCAGATTTGTGACTTGTCTGATGGCTTTGCCGAGGTAGCGAATGACTAGAAAAAGCGTGGCGAGCAGGGGAACACCGATGATGAGGTAGCCCATCCATGTCATTTTGCTGACGGCGTAGTTGTATTGTACAGCTTGTTCTGCTACGGGCATGTCAGGAACCGGCAGCAGGAAGTATAGAGCCAGCCCGAAGTTCATGGCGGCAGAGAAGAGCAGGGAGCCGGCGGTCATGAGGGCGGCATGGCTCAGCACTTTGTCGTAGTCTGCTTGCACACCTTTTTCTTGCACGGTACTTTCAATGCGGCTGATGTCAAATATGGCATCGGAATACACACAGGTGCGCAGCAGGGAGCCCTCCTTTCCTCCGCCTACCAGCATGGCCCCGGCCAGCAGCAGCGCAATGATGGCTTCCTTCGCGGCGTACCACCATGGTGTGTCGGGGCGTATGGCAAGGGCGTCCCCCGTGTTGGCATAGATGGTGACAATGCCCGTCAGGATAGTACCCAGCAGGCCGAATGCAGTCATCGCCTCAATTTTGCGCTCGGTTATAAGGCTGTAAATTCCGCAGCCGATGGGGAGTGCCAGCGCCACAACCATGGCCCAGGTGGTGCCCAGGTGCCACAGCTTATCTCCGGTGGCGGAGCAATTATCCAGAATGAGCACAGGCGCCAGCACGCTCAGCAGGACGTTGAGCAGGCTTTTTGTTGCTTTGTCCATAGCTCACCTTATTTCATGCTGGCGATGGCGGCTGCCATGTCAGCCGCTCGGAACGTGCTGCTGCCGGCCACGAGGCAGTCCGCCCCGGCCTCGGCACAAAGCGGAGCCTGTGTGGCACCGATGCCTCCATCCATTTGGATGATGAACTTGAGGCCCTTTTCCTTGCGGGCAGCATCAAGAACTTTCACTTTCTCCAGTACTTCACCCATGAAACTCTGACCACCGAAACCGGGTACGACGCTCATCACCAGCACCATATCCAGTTCCTCCAGGTAGGGTAGTACTTTTTCTACCGGTGTGGCCGGGTTCACTGCCAGGCCTGCATGAGCACCGCCATCGCGAATAGCTGCCAGAGTGGCATGCAAATCAACATGCCCTTCGCGTTCTACATGGATGGTAATCATGTTCATGCCGGCCTTCAGGAATCGGGGCAAGTAGTGGTCGGGCGCATCAATCATGAGGTGGGCATCCAGATATGCGTCTGCAGGTACGCTGTTGCGGATAGCTGCGCAGATATCCGGGCCGAAGGAGATGTTGTCTACGAAAGACCCATCCATGACATCCAGGTGCAGCCAATCCGCCCCGGCATTCAGGGAGCGGGTGGCTTCTTCTCCGATACGGCGGAAATCACAGGCTAGCATTGATGGGGCGATAAGCATAATCTGATAAAACGGTTCTGTTCAGCTGGCACAAGCATACCCGCAAATGGAGACTTTGGCAAGAAAAAAAGAGAGAGGGGGCAGCGCTAATTTAGGCGGGGGCGAAACTTTGCGTTTTATCGGAAATGTGGCTCTCCCGTGGTAAACACAATTGGCAAAAGGATAAAGTTTGGCTCGTTGTGCTTGCCTGCCAAATTTCATTTTATCTTATTCACCTCTCACAAGGCGTATTGCCTCAAAAAAACAGTCACCGAAAAGGCGTGAAAAACGGTGACTCAGCCTGTTTTGGCTTGCAATAGGCATAAAATGCTGTAAAATAGCCCGCGTTATGGCAGACCGTACCTATACAGACCCCGTTCGGATGGAAAAAATCGTCAGCCTTTGCAAGCGCAAGGGTTTCATCTTCCAGGCAGCTGAGATTTATGGCGGCCTCAACGGTTGCTGGGACTACGGTCCCCTGGGCGTGGAGCTCAAGCGCAACCTGAAGGATTACTGGTGGCGTGTGCATGTGCAGGAGCGTCCCGATATTCTGGGTATGGATGGCTCTATTCTGACGCACAACTCCGTGCTGGTGGCTTCGGGCCATGTGGGGGGCTTCTCTGACCCGCTGTGTGACTGCTTGCTGAGCAAGGAGCGTCTTCGTGCTGACCAGATTCCCGCTCAGAGCGGTGTTGCTCTCTGGTGGAAGGGGGCTACCACAAAGGATGGCTCCTGGCGCTCTTCTAAGGAGTTCTCCATGCTGACCGCTGAGGGCAGCGAGAAGGAAGTGAAGAATGCCCGCCGCAGTGCCTTGCAGTACTACAGCCAGATTTCCGGCAAGAATCTGCCCGTTGCTGAGCTCGACCTGCTCGAGGAGAGCACCGAGACCGTGACCGACAGCGTGCGTTACAACCCCTCCAATGGTTCGCTCGTGACAGAGGCTCGCTCGTTCAACCTGATGTTCAAGACCACCATCGGGGCTACTTCCGACGAAAATGACCCCTCCAGCACGGGGTGGCTGCGTCCCGAGACGGCTCAGAGCATCTTCTGCCAGTACAAGAACATTCTCGACTCCTCCCGTACCAAGATTCCCTTCGGTATCGCTCAGATTGGTAAGTCCTTCCGCAACGAGATTAACCCCCGTAACTTCACCTTCCGCTCCCGTGAGTTTGAGCAGATGGAGGTGGAGTACTTCTGCCGCGCTGAGGACGGCTTCCGTCTGACCGACGAGTGGCTGGAGAAGAGCCTGCAGTTCTACGAGAACATCGGTATCTCCCGCGACAAGATTCACATCCTCGATGTACCGGAGGACGAGCGCGCCTTCTACTCCAAGAAGACCTATGACCTCGAGTACGAGTTCCCCTTCGGTATTCAGGAGCTTATGGGCATTGCCTATCGTACCGATTACGACCTGGGCCGTCATCAGGAGGGCTCCGGCAAGCCGATGGAGTACTTCGACGAGGTGACCCGCGAGAAGTTCATCCCCCACGTGGTGGAGCCCTCTGCTGGTTGCGACCGCTCCGTACTCGCCGTTATCTGCGAGGCCTTCGACGAGGAGGAACTGGGCAAGGACGGCAAGAGCGATATCCGCACCGTCATGCGCTTCCATCCCCGCATGGCACCCATCAAGGCTGCTATCTTCCCGCTGCTGAAGAAGAATGCAGAGCAGGTGCGCATCGCCCGCGAGATTGAGGCCGAGCTGCGTCCCTTCATGAATGTCTTCTACGACGAGACCGGTGCTGTTGGCCGCCGCTACCGCCGTCAGGACGAAGTGGGTACTCCTTTCTGTATCACGGTTGACTTCGAGACGCTGGGCGAAGAGGGCGACCCTGCGCTGAAGGACACGGTCACTATCCGCCACCGAGACTCCATGGAGCAGGAGCGTGTGGCCATTAAGGACTTGCTGCCCTGGCTGCTCAAAAAGATTCACTAAATGATTACAATGTCCCGCAGGTGCCACAAGTGCCTGCGGGACAAAAGCAAAACCTTATGAAATGTCTCTCCTCATTAAGTGAGGAACTGCGCGAGCAGGTGCTGCTGGCAATGTTGCCCGGAGAGGAGCCTGTGTGGGTGACTCAACCCATCCCTACGCTGGTGAATCGTCTGTCGATTCCTCACATCTTTTTTGCCGTATTCGCCTTGATGTTCAGCGTTCTCCTTATTGTTTTAGGAGGGCTGGTAGCCTTGCCTTTTCTGCTCGTGTTCACTGGTATTCCGGTTGCAGGCCCCATTCTGATATACCGCCGTATGCGGCGTACTGTTTATGTCCTGAGCGAGACTCGCGCCCTGGTGGTGCGCCCCACTTGGCGTAAGGCGTGGGAGACGATGTCATGGCCCCTCACGCCCGGACTTGTTAAGGAACGAGAACTGAGGGCAGATGGCAGCGGAGATCTGATTCTGGGCTATGAGGTCACTAAAGATGCAGAGGGCGATTATTCCTCTGTTCCCCAAGGGTTCCTTAATCTGCCGGAGCTCCGCCGTGTGGAGCAGATGTTGGCAGATGTGACATTGTCAACTAAAGAATAATTTTTATGCGTCCTGATGAACTACCCTGTTCTGAACAAGTTGTGTTGCAGAATACGCTATTGCAAGGAGAGCATATTGTGTGGCTTGCTCGTCCTCAGCGGAGAGGCTGGCGTTTCCTGCATAGGTTCCTTGCGCCTCGGTTGTATGTATTGACGAACCTTCGAGCGCTTGTGCTGCATGGTAAGTCTTGTCTGTGTTATCCCCGAACCCCGGATATGATATATGACCTCGTTTACCATGAGGATGGAACTGTCAGTCTTGCTTTGGGGCCGGATTGGGAACTCAGTAGTGGCAAGAAAATTGCTCGTCGTGGTTTTATGCACCTGTCTGCAGATGCGTGGAATGAGGCGTACAATTTAATGAAACAGAGTACAGCTTCCGACACTTTGTCGATGTGAGCCAATGATGCGGCTCGCGCTGGAACAAGTTTTTTCAGAGCAGGCTCTTCGCACCAAGACCAATCAGCAGCAGCCCTGCAATGGTTTCGAGCCATCGGGTGGGCAGGTGGTGCAGCAGGCGAGCTGAGTGAAACGCCGCCAGCGAGCAAATGAAAGTAACAATGCCAATGACGCTGACATTGGCACACAATTGAGGCGTGGTGAGGTTGGTGCCGCCAATGTCGCCCAGAGCCATCGCTACGCCAACGGCGAGCGCGTCGATTGCAGTGGCTGCGCCAACCAGGAGCAGGGCGACAAGCCCCAGCGGATTGCAGTCTTTACTGCAACAAGCGCCCTCCTCCTCTCCTTTCCAGGCTCCGTAGATGACGTAAGCCCCCAGACCACAGAATACGGCGGCAACAATGCCACTTTGCCATTGAGCAACGCTGTCTCGCACACTCTCCCCGCCCAGGTAGCCCAGCAGGGGCATTCCTGCCTGAAATATGCCTACTGTGAGCGCAAGCCACAGAGAGTTGCGCGTGCGGCAGCAACGCAGCACCAAACCGTATGAGAATGAATATACGGTTGCATCTACTGCCAGCACAAGGGCGATGATAAGGAGCTCAATCATGCGTTATTTGTTAAGGCAAAGCACCCCGGCGATGATGCCGGGGTGTTGCATTGTTCTGTACCTTAGGGGGTACTGTAGTTTAATTAATAGTGACCACCGCGGGTGCCGTTGTGCCACTTCCAGGCGGTCTCCACAATCTGTGTGACATCCTGGTACTTGGGAACCCAGCCCAGAATTTCGGCAGCCTTGCGGGAGTCAGCAATCAGGCGGGGCGGGTCACCCTCACGGCGGGGACCATATTCCACGGGAGCCTTCATGCCGGTTACCTTCTCGGCGGCGTCGATAATCTGCTTCACGGAGAAGCCGTTGCCGGTGCCGAGGTTGAACCAGTTGGTGTCACCACCCTTCATCAGGTAGTCCAGTGCACGCAGGTGGGCGTCAGCCAGGTCATCCACATGGATGTAGTCACGGATGCAGGTGCCGTCCGGGGTGTCGTAGTCGGTGCCGAATACGGTGATGCCGGGGCGCTCGCCCTTGATGGCCTGCAGAATGACAGGGATGAGGTGGCTCTCCGGCTCGTGGTCTTCGCCGATAAGGCCGTCCACGGAAGCACCGGAGGCATTGAAGTAGCGCAGGAACACGCTCTTGAGGCCGTAAGCGCGCTCGCAATCCTTGCACACCTTCTCCAGCATGAACTTGGAGCCACCGTAGGGGTTGATGGGATCCTGCTTCTCCGTCTCGGGGATGGGTACCTGAGTCGGCACACCATAGGTGGCGCAGGTGGAGGAGAATACGAAACGCTTGCAACCGCCCAGAATCATGGCACGCAGCAGCACCAGGGGCTTGGCAATGTTGTTTTCGTAGTACTTCAGGGGGTCGGTAACAGACTCACCCACCTGAATGAAGGCGGCGAAGTGTACAACTGCATCGAACTTGCCGTTGACGAGCAGGGGGTAAACAACGGCGGGATCTCCGAGGTCGCCCTTCACGAGCTTCACTTCTTTGTCTACGATAGCTGCCGGGTGACCATAAACCATGCTGTCCAGCACAGTCACGTCTGCGCCTGCTTTTACGAGTTGACGTACGGTGTGCGAGCCGATATAGCCGCAGCCGCCGGTAACGAGTACTTTCATTGTGATTTGATGTGGGTTTAACAGTTAATACTTTACAGCATAGCGGCCAGCATAGCCTCCAGCTTGCGGATGTCCGCTGCAAAGCGACGGATGCCATCGGCTGTTTTCTCGGTTGCCATGGCGTCCTCATTGAAGAGGAAGCGGAAGCTCTTCTCGTCGGCGGGCATGCGCTCGATGTCGCTGGCTTTCGCAGCCTCCACATTGAGGCAGGGGACCACGGGCTCCTCACTGGCAGCAAGCTCTGCCAGCAGGTTGGGGGAGATGGTCAGCAGGTCGCAGCCGGCCAGAGCCAGTACTTCACCCTTGTTGCGGAAGGAAGCACCCATAATTTGCACCGGGTAGCCGAACTTCTTGTAATAGTTGTAAATGGTACGCACGGAAACTACGCCGGGGTCGGTCTCAGCGGTGTATTCCTCCTTAGTGTTGGCCTTGTACCAGTCGAGGATACGACCCACGAAGGGGGAGATGAGGCGTACGCCGGCCTCTGCACAGGCCACAGCCTGCACCAGACTGAAGAGCAGGGTCAGGTTGGTGTGGATGCCTTCCTGTTCCAGCACACGGGCTGCCTGAATGCCTTCCCAGGTGGAGGCAATCTTAATGAGCACGCGCTCGCGGGGAATACCGGCAGCCTCGTACATACCCATGATGCTGCGGGCGCGGGCGACAGTGGCTTCGGTGTCGAAGGAAAGTCGGGCATCCACCTCGGAAGATACGCGACCGGGGACGCGCTTGAGAATCTCCAGACCAAAGGCAACGACTACCTTGTCCACAATCTCATCCATCAGTTCGGGGGTGACTTCGCGGCCTTTGTAGGGAGCCACGGCTTCCTCCACAATACAGCGGTACTCCGGCTTACCGGCCGCTGCGAGGATGAGAGAGGGATTTGTGGTGGCATCCTGCGGGGAGAATTCTTCCATCTGGCGGAAGTCGCCGGTATCTGCCACGACGGTGGTATACTGCTTCAGTTGCTCAAGTTGTGTTGCCATAGACGTGCTCTATTATTTTGCGGGGACATTGTATCACACAATGCCGTGCAATTCAAGCCGCATTTCTATCTTACGCCCGCAAAAACGCGTTCATCCTGCGTCCGCCCATGCCGGAGGTATGTTTCCTCCGTCGGTATTCATTCCGGAATATCAGCAAACCTGGAGCAGGGGGGAATCCGATACCGCAATAGGGCACTTGCCAAAGCCGGGAGCTTTCAACTGATTCCCCCAACGCGTAGGGCGTATCTCAAGCCGTCGCTCTATCACATACTGTGTCATCGCACAAGTAAAATGCGCATATCAGACATTTTTCCGCGATTATGCTTGACTCCTGCCCGGCTTTCTGTATAATCCCTCCCGCGCTGCGACGGTAACGCAGCCTCAAAGACTATGAAGGCAGACATCCATCCCAAGTACAATCCTGTTGTGTTCGTGGACATCACCACGGGCCGCCGCTTCATCACCCGTTCCACCGCCACCTCCGCCAAGAAGGAGGAGATTGATGGCGTGGAGCACTATGTGATTTCCTGCGGTATCACTTCCGACTCTCACCCCTTCTTCACCGGTAAGAACCAGTTCGTGGATACCGAGGGTCGTATCGACAAGTTCCAGAAGCGTTTCGGCTCCGTTCGTCGTGCCAAGAAGCCCACTCTGGGCTAAAGTTCTGCGCTTCAACGCAATCTTTCCGCCTGCAATCCTTCGGTATTGCAGGCTTTTTTTTGCAATAGTAGCCAACAGAAAAAACGAAAAGCGAGCAAAATCAACAAAACAGCCGCCTAGTTGGCGGCTGTTTGCGGTGTGTTTGAGTCGGGGGCCCTGTATGAAAATTTTGTGGCAGAGGCCTTATCCAAAAGCGGCTATGATTTGTTCTACTACCGCAAGGACGATTCAACCCTTGAAATGGACTTCTTTGTCCGCACCGCAGATGATCTGATACCTGTCGAGGTCAAGGCTGGTAACACGGTGTCGAAATCGTTACGCAAGTTGGTGGAATCAGAAAAATATGATGCTATTCGCTCCGGCATCAAACTAGCACATGCCAATATCGGTCGTTCTGACACATTCCTCACCATTCCCTATTTCTGCGCCTTCCTGCTGAAACGCTATCTGAAAGCACGACAGGAAAGCTCCATACGCTGCGAATAGCCCGCAAGGAAGGCGCTAATTCTAACACATCCCGTTATTTTTTCAAGTGAGTTAGGCTGTTATATTGCAAAAGAAGCAATGAAAGTAGCAAATAGAGAATCGCAGCCGTTAATTTTCTTGCAGAGTGAAAAGATTCTGAGCTTTACCATCGCGGCAAGCGATTAGCGTTCGGTCGCCGCTGAATCTTCAGCAAGTGATTTCAGTATACCCCTCCGGGCTCTCGCGCAGCACGGGCATGGGGGTGGAGATTCGCCCTTGCTCCATCAGGTGGCGATAGATATCATACGGGGACCATTCTCCTCGGCTGTCATCGAGGAGCAGGAATCCGGCCTCGCGCAGGATCTGGAAGGTATCCTCCACCCGCCAGGCAAACAGGCCGTGCAAAGAAGCATCATATGGTTCCACCTTCATGCGGAAATGGTGACGCGTACCTTCCCCTGCCCAGCGACCCAGAAGCCGCAGCAGTTTCTCGCCCGGAGATTCGGCGCAATACCGGCGCATGAAATCCGGTGGCAAGGCCGCCCGATTGCCCAGATGCAGGCGGAAATGGACCAGCCCACCGGAGGAGGCGGACAGCTCCAGAACCACATTCTTGCGCACCTTATTCATCATTGCAGCTGCTGGTGAGCCCTCTGCTCATCGTACTGCAGGCGGCTGTTATCATTGATGCCTGAGAGGTACTTGCCCTGCGGGTTCAGCGCATGAGCCTTGCGGAAATGGGCATCGGAAGCGGTATAATTCCGGGCATTGCGCTCGATGAGCCCCAGCACATAATACGCCTCGGCCTCGTTCGGGTTCTGCGCCAGCGCCTGCCGGGCCAGGGAGCGACCGCCCTCCCAGTTGCCGGCAGCGCAGGCCCGGGCAGCCTGCTCTACGGCAGGATTGGTCTCCACCCCGTCCACCGTCTCACTGTAGCGCACCTGGTGCGGCGTCAGATCCCGCATCACCTCCTCTGCAATTTCCTCCGCCGCATTCTCCCAATCCGGGCGGTATTCATAATCTGTGCTCACGTACTGCGAGCAATTCCTGCGGTAAATGCGCTGGTAGTTGCACACCACATCAGCGGTCAGGTCCACGCGGTTCGGATACGGGCGTTTGCGGTGCTTATCATCCTTGGGCGGGTCGGTCATGTTCACATGCACATGGTGCAGGCGAATCTCGGCCCACGGCCCGGCTCCCCCGGCGCGGTAAAAACCGTCGCGCGCAATCTGCTGAGCAAATGCCCGCCGCAATTCATGATGCAGCGGTCCCCGCGTCTCCGGATGCACAAGCAGCACCGTTCCTCGCGGTAAATCCACCTGCGCCGGCTGCCACTTATGCAGATACACCTGCGTGCCGCATGAGCTGCACACCCACGCCACGACTACCAGCCCCACTGACTTCCATAGAGAACGCATAACCCAGCCAGTATAACAGGCACACCCCGGTTTTCAAGAATAAAAAAGCTCAGTTCCTTGCAGAACTGAGCTTTCTTTGAGTGCGGGAGCAGGATTTGAAACATTGATTTTTCAATACATTACAACTTCGCTGTGACACTTTTTGTGACACTACACTCGAAAACGTGCCTTCTTTCGGCATTTTTGTCATACAGCCGCTGGCACAGGTCGCCACAGGGTATCCTGAGTTCGAAACGACAGTTTATCGTCTATTTCGTCCCGGACACCCGCAAGACCGGCGGCGCCTACATGGAAATCACCGGGCGAGTCAAGAAGCTTATACCGCACGAGAAGCTGCTTATCATGGACACCGGCACCCGCATCCCGGTGGAGGATATTGTGAACGCAAATATAATATCTAGACAGCCCGGCATAAGTGTCATCAAATATGATTCAACTTACTTTAATGCCCCTTTTCTCCATTTTCCGGGGCTTTTTCAAACATATCCACCCATGATGGGATTGATGCACGCCAATACTTTTTTGCGCAAGAAATCATTTTATCAACACCTCGTTTAGCAACTTTTATGTCTATCCCTGCTTTTGCAAGAATATCTTTCCCTTCTTTTGTATGAAAAAAAGTGCGTCTTTGCTGTATAACTTCCATATGGTTTGAAACAACATTAGCTCTAAGTAACCCAACCCGACAAATCACAGGGATTTGACGGAATGCTTCTTTTATGCGCGCAAAAGAAAATGAATACTCATTCAAATTTCCTCTACATAATGCAGCGCCTTGAATCCCATCAGATACAAATTTGCTATATTCTATCTTCTTTTCGAGAGATTTCTCATAATCGCTTTTAGAAAAAGAAGAAAAATCAGACTCTTTTATCGCAAAAACTATCCTCTCTGCGTTTTGAAATTGCAAATTGTTTAGTTTTATCACTTCATCATTGTTTCCTGACCTTATTTGGCGTACTGATGCAAAACGAGGATACAATTTAGAGTCATACAAAACGAGCAACCGAGATGGAGATATGGGACAAACCATTACTATCCCCATATACGATAGATGTAATGCATCATTAACAAACGAATTAAAAATTATTACGGGATTATCAGAGGAAATTAATGCATTTGGCGTATCGTAGTTTACTATCAGTATAGATAAATCATCCACAATTCTCGCTCGTGATTTGATATAGCTTAACCATTCCTCGGGACGATTCACGTTCTCAGCAACCTTAGCGGCTTCCTTCATTACAACAGGATTATCTTTGTACGCTAGGATGCCTAATCGTCTACAAGTCGTATGCAAAATATCAGCAAGACTCTCTTTCGTTATGTGTTGATTCTGACCCCTTGTTCGGATTAATTGGTAAACAATAAACTCTTTTAAGTCATCAATTTCATCATTATTAAGATTCTCATTTTGGATCGCCTTTTTAATGCAGATAGACCATCGGCTCTCCATTCTTGCTAACGTATTTTCCCATTCTAAATCTTCGCCATAATAGTATTCTTCACAACACTGATTTGCAAAAGAAGAACGCGATATAACCCTCTTTTCTTTGATCATATACAACGAAAAACTCTTTCCATCAGGAGAAAAGTTTCTCATGTAAAATTGGGGAACAAAATGTTGTTTCTTTTTTAGTGCCATGAATACGTTTGCTCGTTATTCTACAACGTATCAAATGATAGAGGATCATTACTTCTCCCTACCTCTGATACCTTTAGGCGTCGATTAAGCAAGATATCTTCCAAATACTCCGTCCGGGTATAATGATAAAGAGTGATGTATTCCATACACAAATCAACTATCTTAATTTACGCGGCAATCCACCCATAGCCTTGAATAGCCATGTCGATGAAGTGATTGAGCAGCAGGCTGATTTTTGACTCGAATGACGCCTTGTCGTAGCAAGTCGGCAGGTCTTCATCCAGGGAATCTTCTATGGCAGTCTTTACCTTCAGCATAGGCTGCTCATCTTTGTACCAGTCTACCACCAGCAGTTCATCGCGATGCTCGGTCAGCTTTTTGTACAGGTTCTTGGCAGCCAGCTTTACCTTCTGCTCTTCTGCCTTGGTGAGTTTGCGCCCGCGTGTCAGCAGATCATACAGCTCCAGTTCTTCTTCTGTCAGGCCCTCTGTATTGGGGCGCAGCTGCTCCTTCTGCAAGTCCTCCAGGAGCTTAATCAGCTGCTCGTAGTAGTCCTCATTTTCGGAAGCACCAGCGTTGTAACGGTCAATGATATTCCTGAACCGGTTTGAGAACGAATCACGGGTACAGTTGCGGGAAAGCATGTCCTGCAATGTTTTTTCGAGAAATGCCTTGAGATCATCGATTTCGATGGCCTTATACTCAGCCCGCTTAATCTCCTTGCGCAGCTCCTCTGCATCAATCTTGGATAGGTCGATGACCTTGGTGCCGTGAATAGCGAGCTCCTTCAGGTGATCTTCTGCATTGTCGGAGGATACGCTGTAATCCAGCACCTGTGCCATGCGCAGCTTAGCCCGGCAGATTTTCTCGTCGTCTATACGATTCACCATCAGGCCGTTAAGGTAAGCCAACGGTAGATATTTACTGTTTTCCCAATGCCGCTCAAAAATCTCCGGCTTCGAGGCATCATGCAGGTTGTTCATCGCATTGGTGATAACCTTGAATTTCTCCTTGTAGTTATCATTCGACACGATGACGTCGTATGCCCGGCGTAAGGCATTCAGCTGCTCAAACGTGCCGCTTTCGCCTATAATGGCATCCAGCGATATGCCTATCGACTCTAAGAAAGCATCGCCCTCACCAATGCAGGCATCCAGATACCCAATGAGCGCATCCACGTCCTTGGCGGGCATCATGGTATCATCATCGGGCACGGCGTAATCGGCCAGGGCTCGCTTCATGTGCATAAACACATTCACATAGTCCACAATAATGCCACAGGGTTTACCCGGGTATACACGGTTCGCCCGGGCTATGGCCTGCATGAGCGTGTGCGACTTCATCGGCTTGTCCAGATACAGCGTGGAAAGGTTCTTCACGTCAAAGCCGGTGAGCCACATGGCACAAACAAACACCAGATGCAGCTTGTCGTGGGGATCTTTGTATCTGTCCTCAATGTCCTTGCCGTCCGCTGTGATTTCCTCCATCTTTGCACGATGCATGGTAATATCCAGCCCCTTGGCAGCAAACTTTTCGGTTTCACCTTCCTCTTTGGAGATCACCACCGCCATTTCCACATTGTTCATGTAGTCAAGAATCGTAGAGAATTTGTCTCTATCTTCTTTTGTTGTGGCGGCATTGCGCTCTGCCATGATGGCTTTCTTTTCTTCTGCCCAGTAGTGCTGCACCTTATTGTACATGGTCACGGCAGTATATTTATCTACCGATACCACCATACCTTTACCAAGGAACCCTCGGCGGGGGAAATGGTGTGCGATGTCGCGGGCAATCTTATCAAGGCGATCTTCGCGCTTAATGACCTCCAGAATCCGGGAAGATGAATTTTCCAGCAGTCGAGCTTCATCCTCATTGAGGTTTTCCTGCTCGATGATTTCCAGCACATCATCATCCAGGAAGTCATTCTTCAACCACGCACCCGGCACGCGGCGGCTGTAGAACAGCGGCACCGTAGAGCCATCTTCCACGGACTGGGCAAAGTTGTATTCTGAAACGTAGTTGCCGAACCATTGATTCGTCAGACGCTTGGAGCCCAGCAGCGGTGTGCCGGTAAAAGCTACAAAATTGGCATTCGGGAGGGCGGCACGCATGTTCTCCGCCAGATCTTTGTACTGGGTACGGTGTGCTTCATCCACCAACACGAAGATGTCATCCCGGGTTGTCAGGATGGGGTATTTCTTGGTCTTGTCGTAACGGAACTTGTGGATCAGCGTGAAGATGAATTCCTTGTTCTTGGTCAGGTATTCACGCAGTTGCTTTCCATCCTTGGGGCGGCATTCATCCTGATTACCGATAACCTCCGTGCGCAGGAAGTTTTTGTGAATCTGGGTGTCCAGATCCTCGCGGTCGGTGATAATCAGGAAGGTGAAGTTTCCTTCCACCTTGCGCTTCACCTTGCGAGCAAACATCACCATGGAATAAGACTTACCGCTGCCCTGAGTGTGCCAGAACACACCCAGCTTACCCTTCAGCTCTTCGCAGCGAGCCACGGCATCCATCAGATTGTTCACGCCCAGATACTGGTGATTCTTGGCTATGATCTTGTACTTCTGGCTCTCAAAGAGGATGAAGTTCTCGATATAGTCAATCAGGCGCTCTTTCCGCAGCAGACCGTCAATAAAACGGGTGATGGAAAGTCCGTTTTCCCGGATTTCGCCGCGCTTCGGTTTTTCCTTTTCGCTGTCCACCTTCAACCATTCAAAGAAGAAGTCATAACTGGCGTTGAAAGCCCCCAGCTTGGTTTCAAGCCCATTGGAAAGCACACAAATCTGATTAAAGGCGAACAGATTGGGGATATCCCTGCGGTAGTTTTGCAGATTACTGTTGTAGGCCTCCTCCACCTTCACCACGCTGTTCTTCAGCTCGATGAACACCATGGGCAGGCCGTTCACGAAGATGAGCACATCAGGCCGGCGGGGGTACACCTTGCCCTGTATCCACATCTGCGATACTGCGGTAAAGGTATTATTCTGCGGATTATTGAAATCCACCAGCTGCACAAAATCGAAATCCTCCTTGCCGTTGCGGCGCAGTGTCACCTTGATACCGTTGCGTATCTTATTGTACAGCTCATAGTTGGTGGCTACCATGTCGGTGCCGGTGTAATCCCGGCGCAGCTTCTGCACCTCTTCCTCGATGATGTTTTCCGGGATGTGCGGATTGATGCGCAGCAAGGATTCCTTCAGCACCTCCGGCAAAACACATTCTTTCTTGGTGGCTCGCCCGGTGCCGTCATTCAGGTCTTCACGCTTGCCGGGATCCGGGTCGCAGTATACGCATGTGTAGTTGAATTCCGACTGACCAAGCCGCTCCATAACGGCTTGCTCTATATCATCCTCTGTGATGTATTTAGCCATGGTAATTTATTTCGAAATTTTACTCGGGGCGAGGGACTTCAGTCCCTCCCTCTTTTTCCTGTCTTAATCCTTTCATCAGCACGTCCAGCATCCCGTTAGGCGAAATATCACCTACCCATATTTCTTGAGCTTGCCGCAACACATATTCGTTGCACCACGCGGCCACTTTTTTATTCAGGACGGAGCCATTTGGCTGAGGGGAAATAAACAAAAGCCTCTTTTCCTCCAGGGCAAGCTGTTGCTCCGGTGATAATGCACCCCACGATGGAATTCCCTGCGGGCAAACATGAATAATGCGTTTCTTCTTCAGTATCGCCCGGCGTAGAATCTCCCGCTCTTGTGGGCTCGTAAATGTTGAAATCAAAACAGCCGCAGAAGGAAGCGGGACTGAAGTCCCGCGCCCCGATATCTCTATGCGACGAGGGGCAAAACATTGCGAATCATACACCTGCGATGCCACAAATGCCCGCTTGGGCATATTCAAAAGCGCAGCGTCCCCCAACATATACTGCGTAACCGCTCCCCATCTGTCCTGCGTCCACCGCTGCGGGTTATTGCGTATATACTGTTCATAGTTCCGATACTCGTCTTCGCTGGAAATCAAATTTTCCCAATAATCGCTTTGCCATAAATGCTTGCCTATATCCGCCACTTTTCCGGTTCGCTTTAATTGACCGTATATATACGATGTTGCGCCCTTAAATCGCCCCATCAAATAACCCAGATGCTGTTCCTTATTGGTAGGCTGCGGCTTTATAGTAACGATTAGATGGACGTGGTTGGGCATGATGACATACTCGCCCAATGCTAATTCAGGATACTTCTCCGGCAACCGTTCCAGTTCCGCTTGCACGCTTTTACCCAGCTCATTCAAGATGCTTTTCCCTCCTACTATCACCCCCAGTAGGGAGGCGTTATGCTCAATCTGCATCGTCACAAAAAATTGTCCCCGACTATAGTCGATGTTTTTGTGTCGCAATGATTTGTGAAAATACACTTCGCTCATGATCTCGAATCGCGTTCAACATGTGCAAAAATTGCACATGTTGCGTCTCGTTGGGGTTATACTTCCAGCTTGCCGCTCATCAGACGGGGTAACAGCATGTCGCGCTGCTTGGTGAGGTTTTTATTAGTATGAAGTAAACACCTAATATTCTTGTATGAGTTTTCCACATGCTCCTCGAATGATTTTACTAAATCATCTGGCGGCAT
Organism: Akkermansia sp.; assembly: GCA_017415555.1. Taxonomy (GTDB): domain Bacteria; phylum Verrucomicrobiota; class Verrucomicrobiia; order Verrucomicrobiales; family Akkermansiaceae; genus Akkermansia. The sequence continues at coordinate 12,479 of JAFQGF010000015.1, read as the reverse complement.
AATTATCTTTACCTTCTTAATTAAATCTTGACTAAGATTTTGCTGTGCCGCACCAAAGGAAATGAGCATCAAATAGTCGCGCATGGATTTTAAACAATAAAACAAGTAATGTCGCGAAGAAAAATTACGTCTATCGACGAACACACAACATGCCTGATTACAAGCCATTTGAGAATCAAAATAGCCTAACATGCCTATATTTACACCATACATCGCCATAGCTACAGACCTATTTGAATGTAACCTTGCCGCTGTTTTCTGAATAGCCTCCTGTGTTATATATTCCTCCGTATCGAGAATGATGGAGTCTTTTAATTCTCCTGTCTTAACCCATGGGTGAATTCCGTCCGCATAATAGTCTTCATGTGCTCTACTTGGTGTTCCCCCCGAACTTGTTCTGTAAAATTCTGAAATCGAATTTCTCTCCCACCCCTTCGGTATACCATTCTCGAACTCAGTTTGCTCACGCCCCGGGAAGCGGAAACGGACAAACCACTCCTTGTACAGATTCTCGGCCATCTGCTCCAGAATCTTTATGCGCTTGTTGTTGTTTTCAATCAGGTCATCGTACGCGGAAAGGATGGAGGCTATGCGTTGCTGAATTTCAAGTCTCGGAAAAGTCCATCGAATATTTTTTACATCCCGAGGACTTATATTTACTTGATTTGCTCCGCCATATGCTTTATTAGCAATGGCGTACTTAATTTCTTTCGTGCTTAATAGGTAATACAAATACGATTTATCAACACTTGAAAAAGGTATTACTTTGCCTGCTCTTTGATTAAGAAAATACAGTTTATTTTGTCTATTTCGGCAACATCTCCCAACCATAGAATTAGGCTGATTGATGTGACTTCCCGTTAATGACAGCAGGATATCACCTTTGCAAATTAAATACTTAGAGTCGATTTTATTTTTAAACTCTTCTTCAACATATTGGATTTGCTCATCAAATATGATGTCAGTTCCATTACTGATATTTCCTATTTTTACTACAGGAACACCAGAATCGCGCCAGTCTGTGCTTTTAAATGCATAGCCCGATATAACGTCGCAATATCTCTCCAACTTTTCTGATTTCATATCAGACTTCAAACAACCCATTCATGTTATCAGCAATGATTTTCTCCAAGGAAGCAGCGTCTGCGTTGAGCCTTGTCAACTCCTCATTCAACGCCAACATCTCAGCCTTAAATTCCTCAGCAGTCAAGCCATCATCCTCAATCACCACGCCCACATAACGCCCGGCGTTGAGAGAATAATCCTGGTCGATGATGCCATCTTCTCCATCAAGCTTGGCAACCTTGCACAGACCGACGACATCGCAGTACACGCAGTCCGGGAAGCGCTCGGTAAGCCAATCGATTTGAGCTTGATAATAAGCCTTGGTCTTTTCATCTTTATCATCGGAGTTTTCCGGGGCGGCAGCCATGGACTCCCTATATTCCGCGAGCAGGTCGGTATATGCCTGGGTATCGCCCTCGTACAAGCGGGAGATGATGCCGAGGTTCTTAATCTGCTCATCGCTGAACTTACGGTGAGCACGATCTACTTGGGTGAATACATTGCGTGCATCGATAAAGAGGATTTCGTCCTTTCTGTCGGTGGCCGCCTTGGCTTTGTCGAAGAACCAGAGCGTAGCGGGCAAGGTGACCGAGGCGAACATATTGGAGGGAAGCGTCACCATCTGGCTGATGATGCCCTCCTGAATAATCTTCTTGCGGATCTCATACTCACTCTTTCCGGCATCGGAGGCAGAGTTAGCCATGACCAACGCTGCCTTGCCGGACTCATTGAGAGCAGAGGCAAAGTAGGAAATCCAGAGGTAGTTGGCATTCGGTACTGTCTCCTTTTTATCGCTCTCCTTCTTGCCGGAGGCTTTGGTCTTGTTTCTGGGGATGCCGTAGGTATTGAAGCGGGCATCATCCTTCACCCTATCATACACCACTTCGTCCACATTGAAGGGAGGGTTAGCCATCACATAGTCGAAGTTACCCACGGCATCGTGAGGGTCGGAATAGAAGGAGTTGGCCTCGATGATGTCACCGCGCACGTTATTGAGCAGCAGGTTCATCTTGGCCAGCTTCACTGTGTCCGGCTCCTTTTCCACACCATAACAGCGGAACTTGAGCATATCTGCCGCGTTGGTGTTGTGCTGGTGCATGAAGCGAGCCGCTTGCACGAACATGCCACCGGAACCACAGGCCGGGTCAAGAATCTTCTTGTCTCCGCCGGATGTAGGCTGCAACACCTCCACCATGTATCGCACCACGGAGGCGGGGGTATAGAACGTACCGCCGTCCTTTCCTTCTGCAAGGGCAAAGCTGCCCAGGAAGAATTCGTAGATTTCACCGAAAAGGTCAATGCCGATATCCTCCGGGATATCCTTGAACACGCGCACAATCTTGGAGAGTAGCTCAGGCTCTTCTTCCGGCACGAGCTGACCGTATACCTCCTTGGGTAGCACCCCGGCCATCTTCTCGTTATTGTCCTCGATAGCCTGCATGGCATTCTTCACCAGAATAGCCTTGTTGGCATCGTCCGGGGCATCGTTAATGGCGTCGAAATACGCTTCCGGCGGCAGGTAGAACCCACAGACCTCAATGGAAATTTCCTTGAGAGACTTCTCCTTGCGCGTACCCTTGCGCTCATTGTACTTAGCCTCAATCTCTGCCTTGTGCTGTTTGTAGCGAATATCTGCATAGCGCAGGAAAATCAGGCCGAGAATAGGCTGTCCATATTTATTGGCAGCCAGATGGGCACCGGCACGCAGCATATCTGCTGAATGCCAGAGATCGTCCTTTAACTTCTTTAACTCCTTGTCGGTCATGTGTGTTGAATCTCTTTTGGTATGCTGAGGTTAACGGATATATCCCTATCCTCAGCACATAATTCGGTTTCTTAGTGTAGCATTTTTAGGCGTCTGAGTCAAACCCATAGCCCCGTTTCAGCGCGTAATAGCGGCTTTTATGGCAGTTATTTCAACTCTCGCTTCCTATTCTCGTAGTCGGAGCACAATCTGCACCGTCTACAGTAATTCTACCCCACGACAAGGAGCATATTTTCCGGATGCGTGGAAGAACTCATTATTTGTTCTCTTTGTTGTGAACATTGTAAACATTCATCTTGACTCACGCAATACGTTCAGCTAAGATAATCTCCATGAAAGGGAAATCTCAGTATACTTCCTTAGGGCCTGCTTATCACTCCCTCATAATTAGAAGATTAGCAACTCCCGGCTAATTTCGGAATCATCTCTTCATTTCTCACTTGCAACCACCGGCATTAAAGCCTCATTCCGGCAAATAATCCTCTCATTTTTATTATATCCCCAGTTAAGAATCGGGAAATCACATCGTGAAAACAAACTGCTTTATGTCTTAAGCACCGAATTGTAGCCAGCAGCATGCTCAAAGGCTCCTGCCATTTCCTCTTGTTGCGCTACCGGGATTCCCATATTCGTTGCAATGCTTCGCCAGCCTGATACAGCCTGGGCTATAGGAACAAGTAACTCCTTAGCCTCCCTGGGGCGTATGTAGAAAATATCAGCACATGCGCAAAGCAGGTTGAGTGAAGCGGTATTGTCGCCTTCCACGATATCCATGGAAAGAGTATGTCCCTTGACTTGCTCCGGAGTGGGGTTGACATCAAACAGCGGGGCCAGTTGCCATCCCTTTCGTTCCAGACGAAGGAAACCATGATTCCGAGGATGATCATCCACATTGGTCACCATGATGCTCAGCGCTATACGGCACCACAGTTCTTTCAGGTCTGCTCGGGGATTTGCTGTATACTGGCTCATATATTCCGCCAGCTCTGCGTAGGAGCGAACCTCCCCGTCCTTTGCTTGCAGCATCGTCATAGCGGAAATGTAAGGCAGACGTGTACCACTGGGACTGCGATCAAAGCGGCGACTCAGAAATACACTCTTACCTTGTGCCGGGCGTTTGAGACTGAACTCCGGAACTCTAATCCCGGCTTTGGCTGCGATTGTCATGGCAACAGCCTCCCATGCTACTACATCGTATTCCTGCTGGGAGTTGCTGAACTTGGCCATATAGAGATTGCCTTGCTCATCCTTTACGCTAGCTTTGGGCCATGCACCACCCAGGGAAGAACCGGGATTCAACAGCATGCGTAATTCTGCCTGTGTTGCGGTGTCGCTGCAGAGGTGTTCCGCAGCATGATGCAGGGGAAGCAAATCAATAATCGGCGGAATGCTTGTTCCCTCTTCCGTGTGCAGGAATGTAGCACCTCCATCGGCAGAATAACGCAGGGCACCCATGCGGGCCATATCATTTACCCCAAGCAGATAGTGCTGTTCCCCCAAAGCTCCGCTCACCGTCGGATATCCCGGCAGACCTTTGCGATGTGCTTGCTGTATCAGTCGGCGCCCCCATCTATCCGGTGCACTATCGCTCATGCTTCCAAAAAGCACTTGCCCCGGGGCGGTATGGTATTTTCCACGCCCCAGCGGTAGCATAGGCTCCAGCTCGTAGCTGTGCGGGTGATTCAGCCACTCCTGGCTGTATTCAAAACTGGCAGAGCCCTGACGGCGGTGGTGTATCCACAATGTCCCGACCCGTATGCAGTCTGCACCGGGTTGCAATAAATCGGTATACACCCCTATCTCAGTATCATTGGTCATAGCGCTTATTCACTATATTCTTTGGCATTTGTTCTGCTTCCAGACCTAATCCTACGGCATCGTGACGCGCATCAAAAGCATCGCTCAGGCGCTCAACAAGGCCCAGAGCAAAGATAACCGCTGCGTAGCTGCTCATGGATACCCCGGCATCTCCCTTTTCGATGCGGTACAGCGTTGCTCGCGATATACGCGCACGCTCCGCAAGCGTCGTCGTTGATATACGCCGCCGGCGCCGGGCATCTCGCAAATCATTTCCCATCTTCTTCAGGGCTTTTACTGCTTGCGGATAGAGTGGCCATCTCTCATTCATGATGCATGATTATGTCTCATATCTGAGCAAAAAGCAAGAGTTTTTAATCAGATGTAGAACAAAATACCTCTTTTCTCATCATTTTCAAAACCCCGGCAATCCCTGTCAAGGCATACTCATGCCAAGACTGGGATTGCTGACAACAAAAAACGAAAAGCGAGCAAAATCAACAAAAAAGCCGCCCTGTTGGCGGCTGTTTGCGGTGTGATTGAGTCGGGGCGACAGGATTCGAACCTGCGACATCCAGCTCCCAAAGCTGGCGCTCTACCAGGCTGAGCTACGCCCCGAGAAAAAATGCCCGATAGACGGGCATAAAAAAAATGGCTCGGGACGGGATCGAACCGCCGACACGCGGATTTTCAATCCGCTGCTCTACCAACTGAGCTACCGAGCCATTCTTGCAAGCCATCGTTTCCGATGGGGTGCGGCGCGAGTATACACGTTTTTGGGCAGCATTGCAAGCATAAAATGATAATTTTTTTGATTTTTTTGTCACATGAGTTCGCAATTGCTTGCTGGTCAGGGAAAAATGGATGGATTTTTTTGTTTCGAGGTGCAGGGTGAGGGGAAACGGGGCAGAATTCCCGGAAAAATGGAGAAAGTACAGCGGAGTTAATAAAAAAAGATTGCAATCTCGCGCCTGTGAGGGTATACTAACTCCGCATGGTTGAGAATATCCTGTACATAGTGGCGGCGTACCTGATAGGTTCGGTTCCCTTCGGCTTCATCGCAGGGAAGCTAAATGGCATAGACCTGCGCGAGCACGGCTCCCGCAATATTGGCGCGACGAATGCGGTGCGCGTGTTGGGGAAGGCCTGGGGAATACCGGTGTTTGTGTGTGATTTTTTGAAAGGTTTGTTGCCGCTGTTGTATATGAAGTGCCATCTGGGGGGGGATGTGACCGCTATGAGCGCGGCTGATATGGGCTGGTTCCTGGGTGTGATGTTTGCGCTGGTGTTGGGGCATACCTATACATGTTTTCTTGGCTTCAAAGGCGGCAAGGGTGTTGCGACAACGGCCGGCTGCATGTTTGCCTTTTCTCTGACGGTGGGTCTTTCCATTTTGGCTACATGGATTATCATGATGGTGCTGACGCGCTATGTGTCGCTTTCGAGCATGGTGGCGGGGCTGGTGTTGGTGCTGACGGCGTCTTGGGAGTTTTGGTGGCAGGACGGCGCCCTGAGTGTGGCGGATGGCATGGCGCTGGGGCTGCTGTTTCTGATATTTGCGCTTGTGGTGTTTAAGCACCGCAGCAACATTGTGCGCCTGTGCAATGGCACAGAGCCTAAAGCTTTCTCCAAAAAATCCAAGTGATATGATACAGACTTTTAAGAAAACGGCTGTGATAGGTGGTGGTGCCTGGGGCACTGCCCTGGCTCTGACCGCCAGCAATAACGGTGGTGATGTGGTGCTCTGGACCTACCGGGAGGAGGAGGCCTCCATCATCCGCAATACGCGTATGAGCCTCTGCAAGGTGGAGGGTGCCCGCCCGCTGCCGGAAAATGTGCTGGTGACGAGCAACTGGGCCGATGTGGCAGGGGCTGACTTAGTAATTGTTGTGGTGCCCAGTGTGGTGATGCGCGGTGTGGCACAGAGTCTGGCTGCTGCCGGTCTGGCAGAGAATGCTGTGGTGGTGAGCTGCTCCAAGGGTATCGAGAAAGATACCAACATGCTCATGAGTGAGATTCTCGCTTCCGAACTTTCCTGCCCTGTGGGTGCGCTTTCTGGCCCCAATCATGCTGAGGACATTGTGCTGGGGCTGCCGAGTCTCACTCTGGTGGGTTTTGCGGATCCGGATATTGCCACGGCGGTGCAACACCGTCTCAGTACGCCTTTCCTGCGTATCTATACCACAACGGATGTGGTGAGTATGCAGATAGGCGGTGCGGTGAAGAATGTGTTTGCTCTGGCCAGTGGTATTTGTGCCGGTCTGGGGCTTGGTGACAATGCCCGCGCTGCTCTGGCAACCCGTGCCCTGGCAGAGATGACCCGCATGGGGATGGCTCTGGGTGGCAAGATGGAAACCTTCATGGGGCTTTCCGGTATGGGGGATTTGGTGGTGACCTGCTATTCTGAGCACAGCCGCAACCTGACGGCCGGCCGCATGATTGCTGCCGGCGTGCCGATGGAGGAGTGCCAGCAGCGCATCGGCCAGGTGGTGGAGGGCATCCCGAACACGATTTCCACCTATCAGTTGGCTCGTAAGCTCGGTGTCCGCACCCCGCTAACAGATGCTATGTACGAGATTCTTTACGCCGGAAAGCCCGCGCGCCAGGCTCTGGAGGAGCTGATGACCCGCGATTTACGCGCAGAGAATGTCAAGGATTGAGTTAACGGGGGAGTTCTGATATGGCCGAGTCTTCGGAAAACTTGTGGTTGGCGGAACTCTGGCTGCAATACAGAGATCGCCTGGTGCGCTTGATTGCGACGCGTATGTCGCCCGTGTTGCTGCGCCGTCTGAGCCCGGATGACGTGGCGCAGGAGACGTATTTGGCATGCGGGCGGCGCATGAAGTTTTTGCTGGAGCACGAGGATGTCCCCATGTTTGTGAAGCTGCGAAAGCTGGCACTGCAGACCATAGCCGATATGGAACGCAGGCACCTGGCAGCCGGTAAACGAGACGCCATGAAGGAGAGCTTCATGGCTGAGAACGAAAACGATGTGACGGTGAACGCCCTCTCCCGCTTTGCGGATTCTCTGGTGGGCCCCCGCACGCATCTGGAGCGTATGGAGCTGCTGGAGCAGACGCGTGTGGCCATGCGCGAACTCTCCGATACCGACCGCGAAATTCTGGAATTGCGCCATTTTGAGGAGCTGAGCAATACAGAGTGTGCCGCTGCACTCGGTATTGAAGTGAAGGCTGCCAGCATCCGCTATATTCGTGCACTTAAGCGCATGAAGGAGATTATGGAAAGCAGGGTGTTATGACATCTGCCGAGAAGGACGAGCTCGTGGCAGAGCTGGCTGAGGCATACCTGGAGCGCGTGCGTTCCGGGGAGTTGAAGAGTGTGGCGGAGTATGCGGCTGAGTATCCGGATTGCGAGGTGGATTTGCTGGACATTCTGCCCATGATGCTGGATGTGGAGGGGCTGGGTCGCACGAGTATGCCTCCGGCTCCGGTAATGGCGCATTATCCGGAGCGGTTGGGGGACTACCACCTGCTGGAGCGCATCGGCAGTGGAGGTATGGGCACGGTATTCCGCGCGCGGCAGGAATCTCTGCACCGCGAGGTTGCTGTGAAGATTCTGGCGCCGTCCTGGAGCACGGATGTACGTATCAGCGAGGCTTTCGAGAATGAGTCCCGGGTGCTGGCGGGCTTGCGCCATACCAATATAGTGGAAGTTTTTGGTGCTGGCCATGAAGGGCGTTATCGTTACTATGTGATGGGCTTGGTGCAGGGGCAGGGGCTCAGTGCCGGACGCCTCGGGGCTGCGTTTCCGGGAGTGGCGTACGAGAACGCTGTAGCTCGTGTGGGGCTGCAGGCTGCCAAAGCACTGGCTTTTGCACACGAGCACGGCGTGATTCACAGGGATATTAAACCCGGCAATCTTCTGCTGGGAAATGATGGCGTGCTGCTGGTGAGCGACTTTGGTCTGGCCACTATTCTGAATGCCGGAGAGGACGCTCCACTTGTGGCTCAGAGCCACGATGGCACCGTGCGTTATATGGCACCCGAGCGACTGCGTGGAGAGCAGGATTCCTTTGCCGGAGACCAGTACAGCCTGGGGCTGACGCTTTACGAGCTGTTGGGGCGGCGCCCCGTGTACCGCGATGTCGAGGGTGGCGTGCTGGTCAAGACAATTTGCGAGCAACCGCTTCCGCCCCTGCGTGGAATGGGGGAACTGGGGGCCGTTATTAACAAGGCTATTACCTTCGACCCGGCGGGACGATATGAGTCCATGAACGCCATGGCCGACGATTTGCAGCGTGTGCTCAACAGCGAACCGGTGAAGGCTCGTCCGGCCTCTCTGTGGCGCCGGTATCGTCTGTGGATGAAGCGCCGCCCCGCTGCTGCCGTGTGGAGCCATGTGGCCGCCCTGTTGCTTCTGCTCCTGTATGCCACCATCACTCTTGCGTATGCTCAGGTTAAGTCATCCCTGCGCAGTGAGAACGAGCAGAGAGAGCGCGCAGAGTTGAATGAACAGATTGCGGATGCCTCCCTGCAACGCATATTTGATTCCATGGTATCCCGCGATACCGGGACGGATGGCAGTATGCTTCCCACCCGGGCGGATGCTCGTTTGCTCCAGGATCTCATGCCCTATTACGAGCAGCTTGCTTCTCAGTCCGACATCAGCAGCGATAAGGTGCGCGATGCTTCCGTCACCCTCGCAACCATTGCCCTGCAAACAGGCGATTATGCTATGGCTGAACAGAATTACCGCCGCGTGACGCAGCAAACACCTGCCGGCTCTGCCGAGCATGTGGCGGCCACCGTGGGCCTGGCGCGTTCCCTGTTTGCCCAGGAGAGCCCCGCTCGCTATGCGGAGGCTGCGCGCTTGTTGCTGGCACTGGAAAAACAGGTGCCAGCGAGTGCGGATTTTGAGACGCGGCTTGAGTTGGTGAGAGCCATGCAGTTGTTGTCTCGTCATGCTCGCCCCTTGCATCGCAGGGGTACCGGTCGCGCCCTGCGGGCAGACGCCAACCAGGAGCGTCGCCGCGAAATCGCCTCTGCCGTGCTGGGTGCCCATGGTAGTGCAGAGGAACGTGCAGCTCGCTGCCTGCTGGAAATGCTGCGCGAAGCTCCGGGGCACGCCGGCGCCCGTCTGCTGCAGGCGGAAATGCTCAGCGAGACCCGCAGCGACTCCGTGCGCACGATTCTCTCTCCCAATGGTGAGACTCCCGACAAGCTTCTGGAGGCTCTGCTGAGGGAGAATCCGCAAGACGACCTGTACAAGCGTGCCTATGTGCGCCTTGCGGTAAATCCTGCTGCGAAGAACCGAGAGCTGTCAGAACTGAGCCGGGCTGCAACCTATGCTCGCGAGTTGCTGGCAGCCAGCGCCGCCGATAGTGAGCTCATCATGCTCTTCCTCTCCGTAAGGGATTTGTACGCCGCCCAACTGGAAAAAGCAGGTCAGAGTGCCCAGGCCAAGGCTGAGCGAGAGCGTACGCTCGGAGTGCTTTCTTTTGTGGCCTCCCGCAGTGATTTTACACCCGACATACGCGACCGCCTTGTCCGCCTGGTGGCCATGAATTACCTGGCCGATGCAGAAAATGCGGAGCAGCGTGAGGATGAGCTGAACGCTCTGCTGAAAGATTTTGACGCAGAACGCATCCGTAGCCTTCGTTCTCGTTTCCGGCGCATGCAGATGCGTCCCCCCGGCCGAAACCGCCACCCCTGGCGTACTCCCCGTCGTAAGTGAGGCTCGGCGATTCGTAAACAGGCACCACCTGTTATTCGGGTTTCACGGGCTGGGCAGAAAAATAATACCCTACTCCGCGTTCCGTTGCAATGTAATCTGCGTATGCGCCCAATTTTTGGCGCAAGCGCTTGATGTGGGTATCCAATGCGCGTGTTTGCGTGGTATCTGAATACCCTAGGAGAGTTTGTTGTAAATCGTAGCGATTCTGCACCTTGCCGGGGCGCTCCATCAGGTAGGCCAGAATCTTAAACTCAGCAGTAGTTAGCTCCAGCGGTTCCCCATCGAGTGATACATTCTGGTTCACTTTGTCTACACAAATAGGCCCTTGCTGTATAATCAGGCGTGCGACACCTACATTTGCCCGGTGTAGAAGGTTGCGCACTCGCAATTTGAGTTCTTTGCTGCTGAATGGCTTAGTGATATAGTCATCCGCCCCAAGGCTTAAGCATTCCAACTTATCCTCCATCTGAGCCCGAGCCGTCAGAAACAAAGTCGGTATGTTGCGGGTGAACTCATACGACTTCATTTCCGTAAAAATTTGGATTCCGGACATTCCCGGCAGCATCATGTCCAAAATAACACAATCCGGCAACTGGGTGCGAATCGTTTCCCAGCCTTCTGCTCCATTATGCACCAGCGTACAATTCCACCCCTCTCGTTCCAAATTAAAGGCAACAAGAGCGGCAATATCTTCGTCATCTTCTACAATAACAATGTGCTCAGCCATAGTATTCGTGCCGTTAGTATACCTCAAACTCCGCCTGTTGGAAAGCGATTTTATGTGTCAAATTAGTCACAATACCTGTAGATTTCGACTGCCTGGCCATGCTGGTAGCCGTGGCTGCCATCCTCATGCTTGTGGGGCAAGAAAAGCCAGAAGGAGGCGGAGTAAGGTATCAGCATTCTTAATGCTGACACAAGCAAAAAGTTAAAAAATCATTAAAAATTATTCACTTGCGAAGATGAAAGATGTTCATAAATGGCAGTTCTGCGAGCAGTGGAATACTCTAACGTATTCTTATTTCGATTTTTCTCGCAACTTCAGCATTAAGAATGCTGTATACTATGCCCATCGGCTCGGGATAGGTGTCTGCATGACCCATCGCGCGAGGGCGCGTGCGCACCTGACTGAGTCGTCTCTAAGTACAAAAAATACAATCTTACAATCATGAAAAAGACTTTTATAGCTCTTTTGGCGCTGGCAGGAATTGCGGGAGCTGAGGTGTTGACTTTTACTCCGCAAGTAGACGATGAAGCGACTTGGTCAACGGGAGTAAGCTTTATTTCCCAAAACGGCAGCTCCGATTTGAGCCTTACTTTTGTTTCTATTACTGAATGGCATAAGGATGGCTATACCGGAACCATTACCGAGAATGAATATACCGGAGCCAATGGCATATCGCCCGTAGTACAGTTTGTGCAAGGCACGAATGGCAATAACAGTTGGACTCTTACATTTGAAATAACGAATAATACTAACAATGCCATTACTTTGGGGGGATTCAGTACCGTTGCTAATGCGGTTGATTCTGAAGGAGGCACACACGGTAACGGTATCGGCAAACTCTGGACCCTCGTTAAGTTGCAGCAGAGTGGGACCGCTTATACCACTCTAGGCGAATCTTATGCTGAACTTGGAGCCACTAGCGCATCAGGTACTAGCTCTGTGACTTTCAGCCAAGATGTTGTCATTGATGCGAAAGCTTCACAGACATTTACGATGACATTTGATCGTAGGTCGGGTGAAGGAGGCAGTACTGGTTTTGCCAACATAACGAGCATTGGTGTTAATGTAGTTCCCGAGCCCACTACCGCCACGCTTTCTCTACTGGCATTGGCTGGTCTGGCTGCGCGCCGCCGCCGCAAGTAAGCTGCTTTTTCATTGTTGTGAAAGCCGTTGCTCTGCAAAAGGGCAGCGGCTTTTTACTGGTACGTCAGGCATGACACGTAACTGGGGTGAGAGTCCCCAATGAGCCGCTGACAGAGCGGAATCAAATAGCCAAAGGCAACTGCGCCGCAGTAATGTGGGGTGGGAAGGAAGCCGGAGGCGAAACACAGACAGGATGAACAAGAACCGAATAGAAGGCCAAAGCGCACGAGGTGAGGCAGCCATGGATGCTCACGCCCGATACTCTGTCAAGAGTGCGCATGGTAAATT